>JAYZWP010000059.1:0-5085 GCA_036142245.1 Pseudomonadota bacterium
AACCCGCTGATCCGCGAGGCGATCTGTACCCGGTCATCCGCCACCACCTGACCGGGCACCCGATAGGCGGTGCGCACCTCGCGTGGTGCGATGCCTTCGGCACGCAGCGCGACCGGTTCGACGGCCGCCGGCGGCACGCGAGTGGGTTCGGTCTGGTCGCCGCAGCCGGCTAGCAGCAGACCCACACCGACCGCCAACAGCGCGTCACCGCCCCACGCCCGGGGTGACGGCAACCGCAGCGGTTTCGTCAGGCGGCTCAAAGGGGAGCGCGTTTCTTCAACGACAATCCGTGCATCACCATGTCGATGATGTGCGCGGTGATCTCCTCCTGGGACAGACTGGTCAGTTCATTCGGGCCCAGAGTGCGGCGAATGGGATCGAGCTGATAATGACCGAGCACCAGGGACATGACGGAGAAACCGATCAGATACGGGTTTTCTCCCGGCAGGAAGCGGTCACACAGGTCCGCCAGTTGATGGATGGGCGGCCCGAGCACCCGCTCCGATATCCGTTCCAGGCGATACCGGTCCACGTCCAGCAGTTCCTGGGCGAGCATGCGCCGGAAGTTCGCGTCGTTGGCAATCAGGTCGACGAACCAGGTCACGAACAGCTCGACCATGGCGTCGATGTTCACTGATTTCTCGAGCACCTGCTGCAGCCCGCCCATCTTGGGCAGCAGCGCCTGGCGGGCCGCCTCAAGGTAGAGTGCCGACTTGTCCGGAAAGTGATGGTAAAGCGCCGCCGGGGTCATATCGCACGCGGCAGCCAGATCCCGCATGCTCACCGACGCAAACCCGCGGTCGGCGAACATCTGAATAGCAATCTCGATAATCTCGTCCCGGGAACGACGCTTGTTGTCCAGCTTCTGCAGAGCGCTCATGGTGTCAAAATATAAAGTAAAAAATATTAAAAAATAAAGGGTTAGAAAGTGTTTTTCATGTGATTTATTCGGCGAGAACAGCCGCTTTCAGCGGAAATACTCGAGGGTCGGTTCGATCAGCTCCTCGCTGCCATCCCAAACCGCTATGGCATCGATCTGCGCCTTTTCCTCTGCGGCGAGTTTCCAGTCCGCCGCCGCGACGTTCTGTTCGAGCTGGGTCACATTCATGGCACCGGCTATCACCGAGGAAACCACCGGATCGGCCAGCAGCCAGGCGACCGCCAGCTCCAGCAGGGAACGGCCGTGGTCAGCGGCATAAGTGGTCAGTTCCTCAACGAGTGTTTCGTTGCGTTGGTTACGATTGCGCCGCACGACACCGCTGCCGGCGGCGCCGCGAGTGCCCGGGGGGGGCGCCTCGCCCGGCCGGTACTTGCCGGACAGAAAGCCACCCGCGAGAGGAAAGTAGGGCAGAAAGCCGATATCCCGTGCCCGGCAGAAGGGCAGCAACTCCAGTTCCACCTGCCGCCGCAGCACATTGTACTGGTTCTGCGCGGTCACCATCTTGGGCAGATCCGCCGCTTGCGCCACACCGAGGGCCTCCATGTGCCGCCAGGCGGCGTAGTTGCACTGCCCGGCATGCCTGATCTTGCCCTCCCGGCGCAGCGCCGCAAGGGTTTCCAGGATGCGTTCCGGCGCGACCCGGTCATCCGGAAAATGGATCTGGTACAGATCGATGCAATCGACGCCCAGGCGCTGCAGACTGGTTTCACACTGCTGGCGTATGCGCTGCTCGGGAGATTCGTCCTCCCCCATCTGGAAGAAATGAAACTTGGTGGCGATCACGAAGGCGTCGCGACGATCGGCGATGGCCTTGCCGATGAATTCCTCGCTCTTGCCGTCGTTGTAAAAATACGCCGTATCGATGAAGTTGACCCCCAACTCCTGGGCGCGGTGGATGTTGCGCATACTGCCTTCGAGGTCCAGCCGCGGCGGTCCGAAGACATTCCCGCCCAGACCGACCTGCGACACGCGCAGACCGCTGTTACCAAGCTGCCGATACTGCATGATTTATTCTCCCCGGATCGCTTCCCGGCTCGGGAGGCCAGTTTAAGATTACGTGCCTACCGGCATCAGTATCGCCCCGTCCGACGCACCGCCCCAAACCCTGTGACAGAAACGAGTCACCAACTCGCCCGGGAATTCATCCGCCGCTGTCGATACGGCGTACTGTCGACCCATTCCGTGGCGGTGCCGGGCTACCCGTTCGGGTCCATTACGCCCTATGTCGTGACGGACAGCGGCCATCTGGCGATTCTCATCAGCACCATCGCCCAGCACACCGCCAACATCCAGGCCGATGCACGGGTTTCGCTGACCATCTTTGACCCCGCCGACGCCGCCGATCCCCAGGCCGGCCCGCGCCTGACCTGGCTGGCCGACGCCATCCCCACGCCGGATGCGGAGCTGGAACGGGTCACCGACCGTTATCTGCGCCACTTTCCCGCGGCGCGCAGCTACGACCTGACCCACGATTTCAGCTACTACAGCCTGCGGGCCGTGCGGGTGCGGCTGATCGGCGGTTTCGGCAGCATCCACTGGATCGAACCGGGCGCAATGGACCTGGGCAACCCCTTGGCCGATGTGGAAGACGGCATCCTCGACCATATGAATGCCGACCACGCCGACGCCCTGGCGCTGATCGTCCGGGCGGCCGACGGCCCGGCGTGCCAACGGGTCGCCATGGCCGGCATCGACCCCACCGGCATGGACCTGTTGCTGGACGACACCCCCTGGCGTGTCGCCTTCCCATCCCCCATCGCCGACCCCACGGATGCCCGCAAAACGCTGGTGGCCCTGACACATGAGGCGCGCCAGCGCTGCGCCGCCTGACCCGCATTACGACAACGCCGGTTACAACGAGGAGGAGTTCCGCCATGAAAATTGCCGATCACGACCTGTCGCGCCTGCCGCAATGGCCCGCCGCTTTCAACCACGTGCCCAAGTGGGCGTTCCACGCGGACGAGGTGTATGAGCTTGAAATAGAACGCATCTTCAAAGGCCCGGTGTGGCACCCCATCGGTCACGCCTGCGAGATGCCGAATCCGGGGGATTACAAGACCGTCACCCTGGGGCACACGCCCCTGCTCATGCAGCGCGACGCCCAGGGCAGGATCAACGTCTACCACAACGTCTGCCCGCACCGCGGCACCAAGCTGACCGCCCCGTTTCGCGGCAGCCAGCAGGAGATCGAGTGCCCGTACCACCGCTGGGTGTTCGATATCGGCGGCAATCTGCGCAGCTGTCCCGCCGAAGAAGACTTCCCGCCGGAGTTCAAGAAGCAGGACTACAACCTGCGCAAGGTGCGCACCGCCGAGCACTACGGCCTGGTCTTCGCCACCCTGAACGACGCCACCCCGTCGCTCGCGGATTACCTCAGCGGCCTGGAAGAGCCGCTGCGCTGGGGTCTAGGCGGCGACGGGCGGCTCAAGCTGCTCGGCTATCAGAAGGTGGTCTACGAGTCCAACTGGAAGATCTACATGGACAACGACGGCTACCACGCCCCGCTGCTGCACGCCGCTTTCCGGCTGCTGAAGTGGCAGGGCGGTGCGGGCCAACAGGTGCGCACGCCGATGGGCCACTGGCTGGTGGAGTCGGAGAATCCGGGGCAGGTCAGCAAAAGCGATTTCCTGCGCGATCCCACGGTCATCCAGTATCTGGGCGGTGACACGCCCCGCAACAAAGGCCACCACCAGGGCTCCGGCTCCCTGCTGGTGCTGCTCTGGCCGCTGATCGGGCTGGCCAACCACCTGGACATCATCAATCTGCGCTTCGCCAACCCGGTGGGGGTCGACAAGGTGGAGGTGCACTACGCCTACTTCTGCCACGAGGACGACGACGAGCAGATGGTGCGCCACCGTATCCGCCAGTCCTCCAACATGATCGGCCCCAGCGGCTTTGTCAGCCTGGAGGATGCCACCGTGTTCCGCCGCATCCAGGACGCCCTCGACACCGAGCCCAGCGAAGCCTATTTCGTCAAGGGCTGGCGCGAGGGTATGGACGCCCACACCGGCAAGCAGAACGACGAGGCCCCCAACACCATCTGGTGGGAGGTCTACCGCGAACGGATGGGCTTCGAGCGCGCCCGCCGCTGACCGTCACCCCGATCCCGGAGACGCACCGCATGACCACGCCTTCCGTCCGCATCGGCACCCCCGGCAGCCGCAACGCCACCCGGGTGATGCTGCTCGGCGCCGGGGAACTCGGCAAGGAGGTGGTCATCGCCCTGCAGCGCTTCGGTGTCGAGGTGATCGCCGTGGACCGTTACGACGGCGCGCCCGGTCAGCAGGTAGCCCACCGCGCCCACACCATCGACATGACCGACGGCCGGGCATTGTGGAATCTGGTGCGCAGGGAAAAGCCGCACCTGGTCGTGCCGGAAATCGAGGCGATTGCCACCGACACCCTCGCGAAACTGGAACAGCGCGGCGTCACGGAAGTGATTCCCACCGCCCGAGCCACCCAGCTCACCATGAATCGGGAAGGCATCCGCCGTCTCGCGGCGATCGACCTGCGCCTGCCCACCTCGCGCTATGCCTTCGCCGACAGCTTCGAGGAGCTGCGTGCCGCCATCACCTCCTCGTTCGAATACCCGTGCTTCGTCAAACCGGTGATGTCCTCGTCCGGCAAGGGTCAGTCGATGGTACGCAGTGCCGCGGACATCGGCACCGCCTGGGAATTCGCCGCCGCCGGCGGACGGGTCGACCAGGGCCGCGTGATCGTCGAGGAGAAGATCGACTTCGACTTTGAAATCACCCTGCTCACGGTGCGTTACCGCGGCGCCTCCGGCAGGATCAAGACCCGTTTCTGCGACCCCATCGGCCACCGCCAGGTGGCGGGGGATTATGTCGAGAGCTGGCAACCCCAGCCGATGTCCCCCCGGGCTTTACGGCGTGCCCAGCGTATCGCCGGCAAGGTGACCGATGCGCTCGGCGGCCGCGGTATCTTCGGCGTGGAGCTGTTCGTCAAGGGGGACCAGGTCTGGTTCAGCGAAGTGAGCCCGCGGCCCCACGACACCGGCATGGTCACCATGGCCACCCAGTACCAGAATGAGTTCGAGTTGCACGCGCGCGCCATCCTCGGTCTGCCGGTGTCCGTCGAGCGTCGCGACATCGGGGCGAGTGCCGTGATCTACGGCGGCGCCGATA
>JAYZWP010000060.1:0-6461 GCA_036142245.1 Pseudomonadota bacterium
CGGCGTGGGCTCGATGCTGTCGATTCCCTGCCCGTTCAGATAAGCGATACAGTCGGCGATCCACTCCACGTGCTGTTCTATGGAAACCGGCATGTTGGTCAGCACGGAGGGACTCTGCGGCCCGGAAATCATGAACAGGTTGGGGAAACCCGCCGTTGTGAGACCGAGATAGGTGCGCGGCCCGTCGGCCCACTTGTCCTTCAGGGGGAGTCCCTGCCGGCCGCGGATGTCGATGTCGAACAGCGTTCCGGTCATCGCATCGAACCCCGTGGCGAGAATGATGACGTCGACCGGGAAATCGTCGTCACTGGTGCGGATACCTGCGGCGGTGATCGCCTCGATCGGCGTCTCGCGCACGTCAACAAGGGTCACGTTGGCGCGGTTGAAGGCTTCGTAGTAGCCGTGCTCCAGCGGCGGGCGTTTGGTGAAAAACGGGTACTTCGGCGTGAGGCGGTCCGCAACTTGCGGGTCATCGACAATCTCGTGGATCCGCTCGGCGAAATAAGCCACCGCGGTATCGTTGGCCTCTTTGCTGAGCAGCAGATCGCCAAAGGTGCCGAAGCCGAAACCGAGCCCGCCCTTCTCCCAGGCCGCGTCGTAGCGGCGTCGCCGCTCTTCATCCGACACCTCCAAGGCGGAGGTCTGCGGATTCGGCACCGGGAAACCGCCGAAGGAGTTTCGGGCGGTGGACCAGATCTCGTCGTAACGGCCCTTGATCTGCGCCGCCGCTGCTTCGTCCAGAGGGAAATTGCGGCCCGGCAGGTCGTGGCTGGGCGTGCGCTGGAATACGTAGAGGTGCGCCGCGTCGGGGGCGATCTCCGGAACGACCTGCACCGCCGTGGCACCCGTGCCGATCACCGCCACCCGCTTGCCGGAAAAGTCGATTCCGCCCCGCGGCCACTCCGCGGTGTGGCAGCACTCACCGGAAAAATTCTCCAGGCCCGGCAGCTTCGGCTTGAACGGCTTGGACAGACAGCCGACGCCGGTGATCAGAAACCGCGCGGCAAACCGCTCGCCCCGATCAGTCGTCACAACCCAGCGCGCTGCGGCCTCGTCGAACCAGGCGCTCGTTACCCGGGTGTCGAAGCGAATATCCCGGCGCAGGTCCATGCGGTCCGCCACGAACCGCAGGTAGCTCAGAATCTCCGGCTGCGCCGCGTAACGTTCGCTCCAGGTCCACTCCTGGAGGATCTCCTTCGACAGGTGATCGGTGAACATGTAGTAGGCGCTCTCACTGTCGCAGCGCGCGCCGGGATAGCGGTTCCAGTACCAGGTGCCGCCCACATCGGACCCCGCTTCGCACACCTGCACGGACAGGCCCAGCTTGTCGCGCAGGCGGTGAAGGGTATACATCCCCGCGAAACCGGCGCCGATCACCAGGGCGTCCAGTTCCGTGGGCGCGTCCTGTGCGGTGTTCTGTTCTGCTGCCATGGCTCCCTCCTGCGCGCTGCATCCCGGCAAGGCGGTCGTGATGCTAGCACGTCACCCGTGTGGTCACGGGCGGTCGCGCTGACCCGGGTCAACTGGCCGGGGCTTCGGTTCCCGGGCCACCTTATCCGTGTCGTTCGTCGCCGTTGACTCCAAGCCGCCGCGGTTCCGCGCAACCCGTGCAGCCGCTCGCCGGATTGTGTAGCCTCACCGGATTCAACCGACGCACCACCACCGCCTCCACGGGAACCCATCCGATGGCCGACGCCGACAAGTCCTGGATCACCACCGCCAACCCGCTGGGCGAATCTCAACACGTCTGGTTCGCCACAGCCCACCTGCAACTGACCAACAACATCGTTCTGACCAACCCGGAGCCTTTCGCCAACGAGGGGTTCACGGTACATCCCATGAATCCGGGAGTGGGCGATAACGTGGTCCGCGCCCTGCTGGACGGTCGCGCCGAATACTGCAACGTGCTCGGCATGCCGCTCATCCGCGCCGTGCAGGGGATGCCGCTGAAATTCATCGCTTCCTTTCAGAACACCGGCTGGGAGCTTTGGACCCGACCCGGCATCGAGCGGTTGCAGGACCTGGCGGGTAAAACCATCGGCCGCACCTCCCCCTTTCCGCGCGAGCGGCTCGATGCAGCCCTGCGCCAGCACGGCGTGGACCCTGCCGCAGTAAGGGAGGGGCCCCTCATTCAACTCGACGCTGCCGGCGTGCAGGACGTGGTCAACGGCGTGGTCGATGGCGCGCTGCTGATGGCGCCGATCTGCGCCATCGCCAAAGAGGCAGGACTGACCAGCCCCTATGACCTGAACCTGAGCGGCGATTCCGTCGCCTACGGCATCATGACCAGCGACCGGATGCTGGCCGAGCAGCGCGACGATGTGAAGCGCTTCCTGCGCGCGGTACTGCACAGCACCGGGGACTTGAAACACAACCGCGATCTGGCACGGGAGCTGGTACGCCAGCAGTTCGTGCCGGAGCGTTACATCGATCAGGCGCTCGATGCCACGCTGCCTTACCTCAACCAATCCGGCGAACTTGCAGAAGAGTCCCAGCAACGCTGGATCGACATATCGCGAAAAATTCTGGGGCTGGAGCGCGCGGTGGCAGCAGAACAGGTTTTCGACTTCTCCATTCTGTCGGAACTGAACAACGGCGCTTGAGCACGGCGTGTGATGGCTCACGCAAACCACCGGCCGGAGACCTGAATTCTGCTAACCGCCTGGCCGACGTACGCACCCCGCAGCCACGTGGCAGGGACGCATACACCGGCGGTCCGTTCCGCCGCTACCCGTCCAACGGCACCGACCCGTTCATGCGTCCCGAGCGACAGCACGACGATATAGCCCCGAAGCTCGATAGCCGACCGCGCAATCCCATCGACCCCATCGCATCCATCAAGACCGGTCAGCAGCATATCGATAACCTACACTTCGAAGGTGGCGTTTACGGGCGGAGACCAGGCTTTTGAAGAACCCTTTGTGTGAGATGTTCGGGATCGAGATCCCGGTGTTCGCGTTTTCACATTGCCGCGACGTGGTCGCGGCGGTCTCCAAAGCGGGCGGCTTCGGCGTGCTCGGCATGGCGCGCATGGGGCCGGAGCGCCTGCGCGAGGAACTGAAGTGGATCGACGGGCACGTCGACGGCAAGCCGTACGGGATCGATGTGCTCATGCCGACGACCTACAGCGAGGCGGGCGACCTCAAATACGACATCGATAGGCTGATCCCGGCCGAGCACGTCGCGTTCGTGCGCAACCTGCTCGACGAAGCCGGGGTTCCACCCCTGCCGCCGGCGGAGAAGGACGAGATCATCCGGTCGCTGCTCGGCGAGCTTTCCTTCACCCCGGGGGAGAGCCTGACAATGGTCGACATTGCGCTGGAGCACCCGATCAGGCTGATCGTCAACGCGCTGGGCTCACCGCCTCCGGAGCTGGTGGAGAAAGCGCATGCCCGGGACATCCGTGTCGCCGCGCTGGCCGGCAGACCCAAACACGCGCTGAAGCACAAGGCAGCCGGCTGCGATTTCGTTATCGCAGTCGGCAACGAGGCCGGGGGTCACACCGGGCCGATCAGCTCCATGGTGCTGTGGCCGGACATCGTCGACGCGGTCGCTCCCATGCCGGTGCTCGGGGCCGGCGGGGTCAGCCGGGGACGGCACCTCAGCGCGGCGATGGCGCTGGGCTGCGCCGGCGTCTGGTGCGGATCGATCTGGCTGAAAACGCAGGAAAGCGAAGTCATCCCCGAAATCAAGGAGAAGCTGTTCGCCGCCGATGCGACCGATTCGGTCCGCACGCGCGCCGTGACCGGTAAACCTTGTCGCACGCTGCGCTCCGCGTTTACCGATGCGTATGAGCAGCCGGGCGCGCCGAGTCCGCTGCCGGCGCCGCTGCAGAACATCCTCTGGTGGGCGGAAGGACGCACCCGGGCCGAACGGGTGCGCAAGGCGGAGTTTCTGACCTACCCGGTGGGCCAGGTGGTCGGCAACATGACCGAATCGAGCTCGGTCCGACAGGTGATCTACGACATCATGGATGAATTCGTCGAGACCCAGGCACGATTGCACGAGGTGCTCGCCGCGGAATAACTCGCCGCGGAATAAACGGGGTCACGCAATATTTTGCGCAGGCACGTAATTCGGTGGCGCCGGAGGTCTTACCGACGACGGTCTGCGCCGCCAGGCTTCCTACCCGTCCCAGACGGCCCGGCAGCGGTGTTCCGCAGCTACTGCCTGAGTTGCATCCGTCCCAGGAAATCCAGTTTGCCGATCGGCACCCCTTTCAGGCGCAGGATGTCGTAGGTGGTGGTGGCATGAAAATAGAAATTGGGCAGCGAGAAGCTCATCACGAATCCTTCGGTCGTGAACGGCAGCTTCATATCGCCCGCCGAGAACAGCACGTCACCCCCGGCCATCGCATCGACCTGCTCGCGGCTGTAACCGCCGAGGGTCGCGGCCGTTTCGCTCATTAGTCCTTGCAGGCCGGCGTAATCGTGTTGCGGCAGGCTTTCCGGTCGGTTGAAGGTGCCCGATTCGATGGCTTTGAGCGCCCCCGTGGAATGCAGCGCTACTGCAAAGACCTGGAAGCCGAACGGCAGCATGTCTTCATAGAGCGAATAGCTGACGAGTTCATCGGGATCCGCACCGGTTTGACGGCAATGTTCCGCGCCCTTTTCGAGGACACCGGCCATGGCATCGACGATCTGCCGGTAGGGCACTACGGTAATGTCATAAAGGCTTGAGGCCATCGCTTCCTCCCACGCCGGGTGGCGTATCTGACTAAAAACAGGATCGCAAGATTGGCACGACCTGGCGGCAAGACTGAGAAATACTGCTCTCGGATACCGCTTCGCCGATCCGGCATCCACAACGGCCTGCCATTCTGCCTGCCACAGCCAGGCGCCGTCTTCCCTGGCCCGGCAGAAAGTGCGGTGATTCGCTGGCCCATCTGCCGGAAACGCGGAAAAACGCCTTTTGAGCTGATTCTCAGCTCCCGGCGGCGTGGCAGATGCCCTCCACGCCTGTGAACGAGGCAGATCGTGGACCGGAGGGGCAGCCCGGCGTTGCGGAGGGTTCCCCTAGGGCACGGGGCGGACGAGCCTCATCAATCCGGCGAGCAGCAGCAGCATGGCAATCCACACCCCGCCGGCGATACGTGTGGCGCGCCGGGCGCGTTTGGTTTCCCACCAGACCCTCGGGCGGACGCCCTGCAGAAAAAAGGTGGCAACGGCCGCGAGATTGATACAGGTGACGTTGGTGGCGGCAAGAATCAGGGCGCCGACGGCCGGTTGCAGGTGTCCACTGCCGGCGAACAGCCCGGCAACCACCAGCGGCGGCAGCAAGGCAACCGCCACCATCACCCCCACCACTACACCGGGCACCGCGCTGGTAAACGCCAGCGCGCCGGCAGTGCCGGACGCTAACGCCAGCAGGATGTCCCCGAACCGGGGCCGGGTGCGCATGAGCAGTTCCGGCATGCCGGGATGCACATCGACCACCGTTCCGGCGAGTAGCGACAGCAGCGCGGCGGTGCTCACCCCCGCCGCTATGGCTTTCAGGGAACTGACGGCCAAGCGCGCATCGCCGAGGGTCGCCGCCACCGCCAGGGAGATGTTGGGACCGAGCAGCGGCGCGATGACCATAGCGCCGATCACGACGGCCGTATCATCCCGTAGCAGGCCGACCGCGGCAACGATCGTCGACACCGCGACCATGAGGGCATAGGTCCCGGTGAGCTTGCTGGCCGCGAAGATGTCCTCGTACAGTTCTTCACGGCTGATGCGCTTGAACCCGACCCGCACCGGTTCCTTCTCGGCACCTGGAGTAGCACTGGCGGGCGGCAGTTCGGGCTGCACCGGAGCAGGAAGGGTCGCCTCGACCGGCAGAAGAACCAGCCGGAAACTTTCCCGCGAACCGAACCGGGCGGTCACCCGGTCCAGCACCGCTTCGGTGTCGTGGGCATCGATGAGAATACGCACCAGGCGGTGCCCATCTTCCACCGGCAAGTGGCTCACGTCTTGCACTTGCACGTCGTCGAGCAACTCCGCCAGCAGATCGGCGTCCGCTGCGGGCAATTTCAACTCAAGCAGACGTAACGCCATATCCCGGTCCGACGCGGTGATCAGATGTCGCGGTTACCTGGGTAGGAGACCTTCGTCTCGCCCCGCCGCAGTCTCATGCTTTGAATTACGCCCGCCATGGCGCGTTTCAGAGTTTCCATGCTGAGGTTCAGTTTGGCATGGCGATCCGCCGGGGCGGCCTGTCGGAACTATTTACATCGCCTGGAACTTTCGCAACGGCTTTACACGGCGCCGGCTCGTCCGCTGGCGAGACCCTGGATGGGCTGTGGCAGCGAGCTGAGAGCTGCCTGCGCAGCGCCACTGTTTTGAAATCCTGGCCGCGACAGTGTCGATTTTTCTTACACACCCCTATCGATAAAAAACAAACTTATTTGTTTTATTTGCTGTTTTTTATTTGATTTATACTTGCTTAACGAACCGCAACTTAGCAAATCCTAGAATGCC
>JAYZWP010000061.1:0-3420 GCA_036142245.1 Pseudomonadota bacterium
ACGTAACGCTGGGCGCGCTGCTCGCCGTGCAGGCCGGCGTCTTCGGTGCGGCCATGCATATCGCCATGCACGCCTTCGGCAAGATCACGCTGTTCTTTTGTGCCGGCGCGATCTACGTGGCGGCGCACAAGACCGAGATCAGCGACATGAAGGGACTGGGTCCGGTCATGCCTTTTACCATGGGCGCCTTTTTCATCGGCGCCCTGAGCATCATCGGCCTGCCACCGACCGGGGGCAGTTGGAGCAAGTGGTACCTGATGCTCGGCACCTTGGACGCCGGCCATCTGTTGCTCATGGGCGTCCTCATGGTCAGCTCCCTGCTGAACATCGCGTACCTGATGCCGATTCCCCTGAACGCCTTTTTCGGCGGCGCCGCGGGCGCCGGAAACACACAGCGCCACGAAGCGCCGCTGCCCTGTTTGCTGGCCATCGGCCTCACGGCGACCGGGTGCCTGCTGCTGTTCCTGTTTCCACAGCAGCTTGCAGACTTCGCCACTCTGATCGTGGGGAACTGATATGGCTGAAGAAAAAACCCACCTGTTCGACAAACCGCAGAACGTGCGGCGCCTGCTGCGCGGTTTCTACGCTATCTGCGCACTGCTCGTGGTGGCTGACTTCGTTGTACACCGCCACGTCTACCATCCGTTCGAGCACCTGCCGACCTTCTACGCGCTGTTCGGGTTTGTCGCCTGCGTGGTGCTGGTACTGGTCGCCACCCAGATGCGCAAGGTGCTGATGCGCGACGAGGATTATTACCGGCCGCAGGAAACCGATGATGAGTGAATTGCATCCGGCGCTACCCTTCTTTGTCGCGGCGGTGCTCGCCGCGCTCCTGCGCGGCATGCCGCGCGCGGTCGTGATGCTGGCGGTACCTTTGCTCGGCGCCTACAACCTCTGGGCCATGGGGCCCGGCGTGGTTCTGCCGGTCTCCTTCCTCGACTACGACCTGGTGCCGCTGCGGATCGACGACCTGAGCATTCTGTTCGGTTACCTGTTTCATCTGGCCGCTTTCATCGCGGTGGTCTTCGCTCTGCATGTAAAGGACAGCCTGCAACACACCGCGGCGTTGACCTACGTCGGCGGCGCCCTCGGAGCGGTGTTTGCCGGGGACCTGCTGACACTGTTCGTGTTCTGGGAAATCATGGCGGTCAGTTCGGCATTCCTGATTTATGCCCGCCGCACGGCGCGCGCGTACAGCGCCGCGATGCGCTACTTCATCATCCACGTGCTGTCCGGGGTGCTGCTGCTCGCCGGGGCGCTGTTCACGCTGCGTGGTACCGGCTCCCTGGCCTTCAACGAACTGGGTCTGGCCGGCCCCGCCGGCTGGCTGATCTTCATCGCCTTCGGGATCAAGTGCGCGTTTCCGTTCCTTCACAACTGGCTGACCGATGCCTACCCGGAAGGCACACCGACCAGCACGGTGTTCCTGAGCGCCTTCACCACCAAGGTCGCGGTGTACGCCCTGGCACGCGGATTTCCCGGGACCGAACTTCTGATCTACGTCGGCGCCGCCATGACCTGTTTCCCCATCTTTTACGCGGTGATCGAAAACGATCTGAGGCGGGTTCTGGCGTACAGCATGATCAACCAGATCGGCTTCATGGTGGTGGGCGTCGGAATCGGTACGGCGCTTTCCATCAACGGTGCCGTGGCACATGCCGTCAACGATGTGATCTTCAAGGGTCTGCTGCTAATGGCCATGGGGGCGGTGCTGTACCGGACCGGCCGCATCAACGGCTCGGACCTCGGCGGACTGTATAAGACCATGCCGAAGACGACCGTGCTGTGCATCGTGGGCGCGGCGTCGATCTCCGCGTTTCCACTGTTCAGCGGTTTTGTCAGCAAGTCCATGGTGATGACCGCGGCTCTCAAGGAGGGCTATGACTGGGTTTGGCTCTGCCTGCTGTTCGCCTCGGCCGGTGTGTTCCACCACGCCGGTATCAAGATCCCCTACTTCGCCTTTTTCGCCCACGACTCGGGCATTCGTGCCAGCGAACCGCCGCTCAACATGCTGCTCGCCATGTGCATCGCCGCGGTGCTGTGCATCGCCATCGGTTGCTTTCCGCAGGCGCTCTACAGCCTGCTGCCGTTTGGCGTGGATTACTCCGCCTACGACACCACCCACGTGCTCGCACAGCTGCAGCTGCTGTTTTTCTCGGCTTTGGCCTTTGTCTGGCTCAACCTGCGCGGCCTCTACCCGCCGGAGCTGCGCTCGGTGAATATCGACGTGGAGTGGCTTTACCGCAAGCTGCTGCCGGCCGCGGTTCGCGACGCGCTGGGCGTGCTCGCACCGGTCTACCGGGGATTCATCAACGGTCTGCGTGCTCTGCTTACCGCGCTAACCAAACCGCTGGTGGATCACCACGGTCCGCAAGGCGTTCTCGCGCGTGCCTGGCCCATCGGCAGCATGGTGCTTTGGGTGGCCGTGCTGCTCGGTTTCTACCTCATTTTTCTATAGACCGACTTCTTGCGGCTGGTCCGCAAGCGCCGCGCAAAACAGCACACTGCCGACACCTTCACCGGAATGGTGCGCAGCGCATCTGCTGACCGCCGCCGGTCAGGCCGCGATCAGCGCCTCCTTGGAAAACCCTTCCTTGCCGTAGGTGAGGGCGGTGCGCTTGCCGCGCAGTACCGTCTCCAGCACCACCGGACGTCCCCACAACTGGTGCAGATAGGCGAGGGTTTTCTCGGCATCGCCCAGATTCAGCTCCCGGCCGTCGAAATCGTGGCTGACATGCAAAGTACGGCTGCCGCGAAAATCCGCGTCGTCGATGCGCAGCACCGGAAACGCGGCCATCCCGACTGAACGCAGCAGGCTCTGCTTCACGTCTTGCCAATTCTCCTCATCCGACACCTTGGTGGCGACATAATCGGCCCCCTTGCGGCGATACTCGAACAGGTCGAGTTCCTCCATCAGCGGCTGGTTGAGGAAACGCCGCAGGAAGGAACTGTCCCGATCCACTTCGCGGATCTGAAAGATCCACTCCATGCCGCAGACGCCGGACGCTTCGCCCACCGCCGCGCTGTCCTGCGCGGCCGGGTCATCGGCACGACGCACCAGGTCGTGCCACATTTTGAAACCCACGTAGTAGGGATTGATCTGCCCGGCGTGGGGTCGGACCACCTGGGAGTGGTGGACCATGAATTCCATCTGTAGCGCTTGAGGCAGTTCCAGCGACGAGAGAATCCGGTGGTGCCAGAAACTCGCCCAACCCTCATTCATGATTTTGGTTTCGATCTGCGGAATGAAGTACTGCGCCTCTTCGTGGACTATGGTGAGCAGGTCCCGCTCCCACTCGGCCAGGTAAGGATTGTGGTCGCGGATGAACAGCAGCAGATCCTCTTCCGGCTCCAGGGGGACGCGGTGCAGGTCTGGTACTTCGACCGTGCGCGGGGCATGGATGCGTTCGTAGGGATCCT
>JAYZWP010000062.1:0-5696 GCA_036142245.1 Pseudomonadota bacterium
GCTCGCAGCAGGGCGAGGCGGCGCTCCGCGACGGCGGCGTCAGCCGCCCGCGCCAGGCTGGTGGCCTGCGCTTCGCGGTGCCCGAGCGTACCGGGGGCCGGAAAAGCCTGCACCACTCCCACCTGCACCTGGGTCATGGGCTCCTGGCGCCGGTGGAAGGTGTCGGTGGGAAAGTTATTCAGCCCGAGCTTGAGCTTGGGGTCCGGCAGCTGGGCCTCCGCCACGGCCTGCTCGGCCAACGCCTCGGCGCGGGCCGACAGCGCCGCCAGACCAGCGTCGCTTTGCAGGGCAAGATGCTCGACCGTTTGCAAATCGAACCCGGACGCCATCGTGGCCCGGGCGGCAACCAGCCACAGTAGCGTGGCGGCAAAAGCGATACGACTCATGAGAAACCTCCTTCACGGCGTGAAATTTCACACGCAACTCCCCGACATGTTGCGGGGAGCCAAAGAGGTCAAATCAGCAGAACGCGATACTCGAGTTCAGGACGGAAATGCGGTAGGGCAACCGCTCCGGGCGGGCCGGTTTGCCATTTGGCGAATGTGCCCAGTCCATACTGGCCGCCCGGAACCGGAATCTGGAGCTCCGGCGAGGCCTCTTCCAGTAAAGGAGCCGCGACCGGATCAACCGCCTTCAGTACCAGCGGGATGTCGTGGGAGCAGTCACAGCTGTGCGGCGCCGAATGTTCCTTCGGAGGAGCGCTCTGGTGGCAAGGATCGGCGACCGGTGAGTCCAATTCCGCCGCGGCGGCAGCGGATATACCGCACGTGCTGCAAAGCTGAACGGCAACGAGCACCAGCCCGAGCAGGAGCGTCGCGCAGCGACGCACTCCTGTGCTCAGCCTCACCCCACTTAATGAATCGTCGATCCCGATCATGCGGAAATTATGAACCCTGCCCGCCAGCGAAGGCAAAATAAGCCGATCCTGTTTACCCGACCCCGCTTTCGACACCCGCGGCGCGCGCTTCGTTCACGATTCGCCAGCCGCCGCGCAGGACGAGAAGGGCAATCACCAGACCGATGACCAGATCGGGCAGCCGTGAACCAGTGAGAAACACCAGCAGACCCGCGACTATGACGCCGCAATTGGCGAGGGCGTCGTTCGTGGAGAAGATCCAGCTCGCGCGCATGTGAACCTCGCCCTCGCGGTGACGCGCCAGCAGGGCGACGCAGACTAAATTAACGATCAGGGCCAACACACCGACGGCCATCATGAGACCGGAAACCGGTTCGCTGTCACCCACAGCGCGCCTCAGCACATCGAGCAGTACGCCGACGGCCAGCGCGATCTGAAACACACCACTCAACAACGCCGCGCGCGCCTTGGCGACAAGCGTCCTGCTCACGGCGTACAAAGCAATGCCATAAACCGTCGCATCCGCCAGCATATCCAGGGAATCGGCCATGAGCCCGGTGGATTGCGCAAGCCAGCCGAGTGCCCCCTCGGTAACGAACATCGCCCCGTTGAGCAGCAGCAGGATCCAGAGCACCCGCTTCTGTCCCGGCTCGAACTTACCGCCGTCGTGATGGGTGACAATGGTGGCATCACAACCGCAAGTCTCAGTTGATGAAGACGCCATGGGCAAAAATTCGTCGGCCGCCGTCATGCCGAAGTATCCAGCGTTTCCTGAACGGCAAGCGCCACCCAGAACCCCGACAACACCATGGCCGCGGCCGTGATCCAGAAGCCAGTCAGTATGTTGCCGCCCAACTGCGCCACCCCGCCGATGAGCAGTCCACCGATGCCGTAGCCAAGATCCCGCCAGAAGCGGTAGACACCGAGGCTGGTGCCGCGCCAGTTGGGGTGTGAAATATCCCCCACCGCGGCGATCAGGGTCGGATAGAGCAGCGCCATACCCACCCCCATGACCGCGGCGGCCATGGACCAGGAGACCAGATCCGACACCATGACGAACAGGACGATACCCAGGGCGCAGCCCCACATGCCGATGACTATCGGCCACTTGCGCCCCACGTTGTCGGACAGCGGCCCGGTCCACAGCTGGCTGCCGCCCCAGACGAAGCCGTAGACGCCGACCACCCAGCCGATCTCGATCAGCGTCAAACCACGCGCGTGGAGGAAGACCGGAAACAGCCCCCAGACCAGGGCGTCGACGAATTTCTCGACGCACCCCGCCTGAGACAGGGCGCGAAAGGTGCCGTCGCGCCAGGTAACGAGACGGAACACCTGCCCCAAAGTCGGCTGTTCCGGCAGGTCGTGGGCATCTGCCAGCGCGCCTCTACCGACCGCTTCCTGCTTGCGCCGCGCGGCCTCGGCCCGGGTCCACGGCCGGGTGTCCTTGCTGAACAGCAGCGCGCTGCCGAGGCCCAGCAGGATGACTGCCATGCCGAACCAGAACAGGCTCAGCCGCGGCTCGAAGCCGGCCGCCAGATACCCCGTTAGCAATCCCGCGAGAGCGACGCCTCCGTAGCCGGAAAATTCGTTCAGCCCGGTGGCCAGACCACGCTGGTTGGCGCGCACAAGGTCGAGCTTCGCCGTTACTGTCATGGACCAGGCAAAACCCTGATTCACCCCCAGCAGAATATTGGCGGCCACTATCCAGTTCCAGGTTGGCGCCCAGAGCAAGATGAAGGGGATCGGCAACGCCGCGAGCCATCCCCAAATCAGCACCCGGTGGCGCCCGACCCGCTCGGAGACCCGTCCGGAGACCAGATTCATCGCCCCTTTCACGAAGCCGAAACTGACGATGAACGCCATCAACAGGGCAAAGGAACCGGCCGGGACGCCGAATTCAGTCTCCGCCAGCACCGGTACCACATTGCGCTGCAGCCCGATGGTCAATCCAACGAAAAAGACCTGGAGCAGCTGCTGCGCGAACTGGCCGATGTTCGCCCGGATGCCTTGTACATGGCCGGTGACTTCCGCCTCGATCTGCTGGTCCAGGGTCATCGTGGCGGGCGTCGCCTCACCCGGCCGATGGGCGGCCGCATTTGCGAAACCGCGGGGCTCAATTCACAAAGCATCGTGTACGATGGCTCAAGCTGCCTGATTGAAGGCGACGATTTGCTCCATGATCCCCGGGGCAACGGAATGGTAAACGAGGGCTTGCCCGACAGGCCCACACCGCAGGCGCTATCGGCCTGCTGGCCGGGGAAGATCTCGATGTCGCCGCCATCTTCCGCTATCCGGAAAACTGATCCGCGTGCAAGTGCGTATCGATGACATGGGTGATTGCCACCGGCGCATCCGTCGCCTCGGCCAGGAACCACTCATCGTCATCCGCCACAACATCCACCGCCACCGCCCCGCCATGGCCGGCACAGCCGAAGAAATAAGAGAGCGTCGCGTCCTTGCTCGCCAGTTGCCTGAAAAACATGGTTTCCTCCTGATTCAGATTGCGGCGTGAGGGTCCGTCGCCCGTGGTCTGTTTAACGGTAGACCGGTCGCCAGCCATTCCGACATGCCACCCTCCATGGTCCGCGCCCTGAAACCCCTAGCACGTAGAAACGCCGCTGCTTGTTCGGCCAGCACGCAAAAGGCTCCCCGGCAATAAACGACGATCTCCGTGTTCCGCGGCAATTCACCGAGATGGTCGCCGATCTCCCTCCAAGGCGCGGAACGAGCCTGCGGCACGTGGCCGTAGTCATACTCCTCGGCGATACGCACGTCGATGACCACGACCTCCCCACGCCGAAGCCGCGTGAGCAACGTCTCGCGCGATACCGGCGTCAAATCTGACGCCTCATCAACCATCTCGTCGAGCTCGGCCCCTCTCTCCGCGAGGTGCATCTGCGCTACTTCCCGCGCGCGGACGTACAACGCTGCCACATCATCGCCGCTCAGCCGGTATCGGATGTGCCGGCCGTCCCGCCGGCTGATCACGAGGCGGGACTCGCGCAGCACCCGCAAATGGGCGCTTGCGAGCTTGATGTCGATCTCCACCTCACGCGCCAAGGTTTCCACGGATTTTTCGCACTGGGCAAGCAACTCGAGCATCTCCAATCGCTTCGCACTGGACATCGCCTTGCCCAGCCGGGCGACTTCAGCGTACAGCATCGCTTCCCGGGAAATCCGGCTCATGCCAGCATTCTAATGACTATTAGAATGTTATGAAAAAGTTAGATTCAATCTTCGCCAGCGCGGAGCGGGTCTCTGCACCGCGATCTGGCGATTCGATGCTCCGTGACGGCGCTTGGCCGAGTCCAAAATCCCCGTATGTCGATTCACTGTGGCAGCTGTGAACGACCCGTGTGTCTCTGGCAGTCGCCAAAATGCATGCGCTGCTTATGCCAAACATGCAAGGAGCGTGTTCGGCGGCGATCCCCCGAACCAATCACCGCCCCGGGATGCTGCTAAGCAATTCTTAAGGTTGTTCTTCTACGCTCCTGGCGACTCCTACAGCCTGCGGAGAACATCGGACATGAGATCGGCCCATCCCGTAGCCGTATCGGCCAGCCCGGTCTGGCAGATGCGCCTGCTCGACGGTGCGGATGAAGCGCGCGCCGCCGGTGAGCACTTCGTCGCACGACGGTTCGCCCGCTGTCACGGCGCCCGGGTTTCCCATTTCATGCCGTGGCTTCTGACCATGCAGGGGGAGCGCCGGATCGGCGCAGTGCTCGGCATTCGCAGTGCGGCAGCACCCCTGTTTCTCGAACATTATCTCGACCAGCCGGTGGAACAATTGGTCAGCGCCCGCTTTCACAGGCCGGTGGCGCGCGACGGCATCGTCGAGATCGGCAACCTGGCCGCGGCGCGGGCCGGCGCGCGTTACTGTCTTTTTGTGGCGCTGGTCGGGCTGCTTCATCAGGCCGGTTTTCGCTGGCTGGTGTTCACGGGAACCGGCCCGGTGCGACGGGCCCTGGAGACGATGCGCCTGCCGGTAAGACCGCTCGGCCCCGCCGATCCCGACAGACTCGGCGAACAGGCGGCAAGCTGGGGCGACTACTATCGGGAAAACCCCTGGGTGCTCACCGGCGACCTGGAGGCCGGCATGGCGGCAATTGCCGCCGATCCCGGCATGGCGGCAGCCTTGCGGTTGTTTCGCGAATCGATCGAGGAAGCGGCGTGTCGGCTGGCGTGAACTGTCCGTCGCACCAACCGCTGTGGGAACAGCTGCTGGAGCGGGCCTGGCACACGCC
The DNA here is from genome assembly GCA_036142245.1 of Pseudomonadota bacterium. Lineage (GTDB taxonomy): Bacteria > Pseudomonadota > Gammaproteobacteria > Immundisolibacterales > Immundisolibacteraceae > JAYZWP01. The sequence continues at coordinate 5,101 of JAYZWP010000062.1, forward strand.
CCGCGACCCGGTTCTACAGGGGAGCGAGACACGGATTCGCGCCGCCGCGCTGGTACAGGACGTGGAGCGGTTGGCGGCCCGACTGGGCACGCTGGGTGTGACGACACTGGGGCTGCTTGCCGATAACGGGCCGGCATGGATCGAACTGGACCTGGCGTGTCAGCTCGCCGGCGTGCGGCTGATTCCATTACCGCTTTTTTTTTACTCCCGCGCAGATCGATCACGCGCTGCGCGGCAGCGCGGCGGATGCCCTGGCTGCGCCGCCCGGTCCGCTGCCGGCCGGTCCGACCGGTTCACGCCATGGTCCCGATGGCCCGCCGGAACCGCGCCAGCGACAAGCCGAACAACAGGCTGCCGATGGCGGCCAGGGCGACCAACTGCGGCCACACCAACCCCAACCCGGCACCGCGGTAGAGCACCCCCTGGGCGAGCATGACGAAGTGGGTGTTGGGGGCCGCCAGCATCACGAACTGGACCAGCCCGGGCATGCTTTCCCGCGGGGTCGACGCGCCCGAGAGCAGTTGCAGCGGCAGTATCACCAGCATCAGCAGTAAACCGAACTGCGGCATGGAACGCGCCAGGGTGCCCAGGTAGAT
>JAYZWP010000063.1:0-3455 GCA_036142245.1 Pseudomonadota bacterium
GGATGAAGCCGATATCATCGGTGTCCGACCCGCTCTGCTGGCCGGCTGGCATACGCTGGTGCCGTTCGCGGTACTGGTCTATTTCCTGGTCGAGGGCTATACCGCCGCCTACGTCGCCGGGGCGGCCGCTTTGACGGCGATCGTCGTGAGTTGGACTCGCCCGGGGCTGAGGGTGACTCCCGGGCGATTCATCGAAATCTGCGTTGGGACGCTTTACGCCTTGGGTCCGCTGGTCGCGGCAGTGGCTGCCGCCGGGATCGTGATCGGTGGGTTGAACATCACCGGCCTGGCGGGGAAGGTCTCCTCGCTGATTTTCAGTGTTACCGGGGGGGAACTCCTCCCGACGCTCATCATCGCCGCCGCGGTGACCATCCTGCTCGGCATGGGCATGCCTGTCGTCGCGGCGTATGCACTGGTTGCGGTTTTGGTTGCCCCGGTGTTATTGGAGCTTGAGATTCCGCTCCTTCAGGCACATCTGTTTCTTGTCTATTACTCGGTCCTGTCGGCGATTACACCGCCGATTGCGATCGCCTGCTACGTTGCCAGCAGTATCGCGGAAGAAAGTCCCATGAAGATTGCGACCAGTGCGCTGGGGCTCGGCATGGTGGCGTTCATTGTTCCCTTCATGTTCATCTACCACCCGGGGCTGCTTCTGCTGGGAGAGTGGCCGGTGTTGCTGCAAGCCACGGTGACGGCGACGATCGGCGTCTATTTCCTGTGTGTGGCCCAACAGGGCTGGCATCGTGGCTTTCTTGTCTGGTGGCAGCGAGCGGTGCTGATCGGTGCGGGAATCGCCACTATCGCGCCGGGTGTCTGGACCGATGCCGTGGGTGCGGCGGTTGGGATCGGATTGCTCCTGCTGGGCGGGGACCGACGCCGGATCGCGTAATGTAACCGAACGCTCGTTTGTTGACATTGGTATTTATACGTGCACAATCTCTCCAGCGCGCGGATCGTCAAAAATCAAAAATAAGATGTCCTGCTTCGACGGTCACCGCACTAACTAAATAGTCAGGGCGCGCACGGATTTCTTCAGTCCGTGCGCCGAGAGGAGCAGCAACAGCCAGCCACTCCGCCGCGATGCGGCGGATAGTTTGCTGTGTTGGATAACCAAGGGAGGAGGAATTCGATGATGCCGAGGTATATGCGGACCCTTGCACGTGCGGCGTGCATTGCCGCGGTCACCTGGTGCGCGACCGGTCCGGTCGCCGTCCATGCGATCGCGTTGAACTACGGTGAGTTGACCGGCAGTTTCGACACGACGCTCTCGTGGGGCATGTCGGTACGGACTCAGGATCAGGAGACGATTCCGACCTCGATCTATGGCCAGCGGGAACTGTTTCCCGACGCCTGGGACATCATCACCCACCAGGTGAAGGCATCCCACGAACTGGAGCTGCGCAACAGTCAGTGGGGCGATGCCACCTGGGGTCTGTTTCTCCGGGGCAATTACTTCTACGACTTCGAAATGGCCAACCAGCCGCTGCCCGATGCCGCGGAGAACCGCGCCGAACAGCACGGCGATATCACCGACGCTTTCGTCTGGTTCCGGTTCGGCCCGGATGATCGCCTCATGCTGCGGGTCGGCAAGCAGGTGATCTCCTGGGGCGAGAGCACTTTCTTTCAGGGATCGATCAACGAGATCAATACGGTCGATTTCACCAAGTTGCGCCAGCCCGGATCGGCCATCAAGGATGCGTTCATCGGTGTACGCTCGATATATGGTCAGTGGGAGGTAACGCCGGTCGTGACCCTTGAAGCGTTTTATCTGCTGGAATTCCAGGAACTGTTGCTGGACCCGGTGGGCAACTTCTTCGGTACCAACGACCGTGTACGGGACGGCGGCGGATTCCCCAACGGTATCGGTCCTTCGGTCGGAGGCCAGTTCGACGGCTGTCTGACGCCCGATTCCGCCAAGTATGCAGCGGTCGGTATCAATGTCGGTTGCAGCTTCGGACCCATCACGCGGATCGGGGACGACATCCCATCCGGCAGCGGGCAGTACGGCGTGGCGCTGCGCTGGTTCGCGGCGGATTTCCTCAGCGGGTTCGATTTCGGCTTCTACTATCAACGCCTGCATGACCGTAACGGGTATCTGTCGACGATCGTGGGCGGCACGCCCTCGGTTTTCGGGCCGGCGCCGATGTCGCCCCGCTACTTCATGGACTACGCCCGCGGGGTGGACCGCTTCGGTTTCAGCTTCAACACGGAAGTGGGCGGATGGGCGATCGGCGGTGAATTGGGCTATCGCCATAACGAACCGACGCAGAACGCCCAGGCTCTGCTGGCCGCCCCACTGGACGGGATATTGGGTGCGCCGACCGGCGCGTTCGGACCGGTGGGGAGCAAATTCGTCGGCTACGAGCGGTTCAAGCGCTATCAGTACCAAATGACTTTCCAGCGCAATTTCGGACCGGTGGCCTGGGCCCGCACGGACCAGTTCCAGTTCCTGGCGGAAATGGCCTACGGCTGGGTGGAAGATTTCCCCGACACAAAAATCGATGGCGGTGGAAACATTGTCTTCAGCAAGTTCAATCCGGTTTCCAAGGATTGGTCAGCGGTTCAGATCCGCACCAGCCAGGAGTACAACCGGGCGCTGTTCAACTTTGTGAATGTCCGCTTCGAGCAGGCTCTGGCGTGGGATATCGACGGTGTGTCGACCGAGATCTCGCCGCTGTTCCGCGAGGACCGCAAGCGGTTCACCCTCGGTTTTCGCTTCAGTTGGCTCGACAGCTACAGCGCGAGTATCAGCCACACCTGGGATTGGGGCGGCGAGGACCACCGGCGTCCTGGTCCCCCGCTGAGCAATGGCGGCGGCATTTTCAATCCGGTCGAGGATTTTCTTCGGATGAACTTTTCCTATTCGTTTTGATTAGGACCGCATCCGTCTCGACGCATACATAAATATCCCGCGCCGTGCAGCACGGGAATGTCAGGAGAAGAGGAACACCCATGTTCAAGTTGAGGATAGAGGTTGCGGTGCCCGTGATAGCCGCATTGTCGCTGTGTGCCGCGGCTTTCCAGGTCCAGGCGAAGGTCTCGCCGGAAGAGGCGGCGCAGCTCGGAATGCCTGAGGACGATACGCCGCTGACGCCGGTGGGGGCGACGCGCGCGGGTTCCGAGGACGGTATGATCCCGCCGTGGACCGGAGGGCTGACCGAGCCGCCGGCAGGCTGGGTCAAGGGGGAGTGGTATATCAACCCGTTTCCTGACGACCAGCCGCTGTTCACCATTACCGCGGAGAACTACCGGCAATACGAGGAACAACTCACTGAAGGTCAGATCGCCCTGCTTCAGCAGTACCCCGAAACCTACCGGATGGTGGTCTATCCTTCCCGGCGCACCGCCGCGCTGCCTCGCCGGCTCTACGAGGGCAGCATTTTCAATGCTTCTCATACCGAGTTCTGCGCCGATGCCAGCATGCCGGGAGGAGTCAATACGCGCTGCATCAACGA
>JAYZWP010000064.1:0-5869 GCA_036142245.1 Pseudomonadota bacterium
TGCAGGGACTGTTCTTCGGTGGGCTGCTGCTGCTCGCCTATTGGCCCAACCTGCGGCGCTGACCCTTGAACCGGCTGGAGCGCTACATCGGTTTTTCCATCGCCTGGGGCGGCCTCCTGGTGCTGGCGGTCCTCGCGACCCTGTTCGGTTTCGTGGAGGTTGTCGAACAGCTCGAAGACGTCGGTGACGGGCACTACGGCATTCTGCAAGCGATCACGTTCGCGACACTGATTCTGCCGGACCGCCTTCTGGAAGTGATTCCCGTTGTCGCCCTGCTGGGCAGCATGGTGGCGCTGGGCGGGATGGCCGCCGCCAACGAACTGGTCGCCACCCGCGCCGCGGGCGTCTCCGTACGTCAGCTCGCCTGGGGCATCGGCAAGGTTGCATTGATGGCGGCGCTGCTGATCGGACTGCTAGCGGAATTCGTCGTTCCCGACCTGGAACAGCGGGCCCGCGAACTGCGCGCCGCGGCGATATCGGAGAGCCTCGTAGACCGCGATGAAGCGGGATTCTGGGCGCGCCGTGGGCAGGAATTCATCAATGTGCGGGCGGTCCTGCGCGGCACGACACCCGCCGACATCGACATCTACCGCTTCACGGAAGACGGCCGGCTGACGGAATTCATCCATGCCAACTGGGCCGATCTGCGCGACCAGTCGCGCTGGCTGCTGAGCGAAGTCACCTACAAGCAGCCGTCCCAGTTCGGGCTGGAAACCGTGCAGCTGCCGACACTGAGTTGGGCATCGTTTCTTACCAGCGAACAGCTGGGCCTGCTGGTGGCGCAGCCGGAGTCACTGGCACCGAGCGAACTGTACCGCTACATCGCGGACTTGAAGGAGCGCGGACAGGATCCCGGCAGCCTTGAATTCCTGCTCTGGAGGCGGCTGCTGACCCCGTTCGCGGTGGCCGTCATGATTCTGCTCGCGCTGCCCTTCTCCATCGGGCGGATGCGAACCGCCGCAATGAGTCTGCGGGTGGTGGCCGGTGGCGGCATCGGCATCGCTTTCCACTTCCTGACCCAGATCCTGGGGCACCTGGGCACGCTGCTGCATCTGAACCCGGCGCTCATGGCGCTGCTACCGATGCTGTTATTGCTCGCAGCGACCTGGTGGCTTATCGAGGAGACCAGTTGATGACACGCACACCGTGCCACTTGCACGCCCCTGTGCTTCCCCCTTGCGCCTGGGAGCGCTCACCGTGAGCGGCGGCGTCGTCGTCGTCTCGGAGCAAAGCGTTCCACTCTGGAGCCTCTCAGGAGAGGAGCGGATTCGGCGCTGTGCCGGGCAGTGCCGTCTGCCGGTGCTGACCATGGAGACGTTGCCGAGCGCCGGCACAGTGCTTCTGATCCGCGCGGACTGTGCACTGGAACTGCGGGTTTTCAAAGCGCTGACCCAAGCGCCGGGCACCCTTCTGGTCGAACAGGGAACTCCCCTTGCGGTGCACTGCCGCGTCGATCAAGCGCCTGCGATGGCGACCGCGCTGCTGGCCGGCGACGTGCAGATGCCTGAACTCGAGGGGTGTGACGCGCGGCGGCTCGTCGGCGGCTATCAGGAACGGCTGCGCAACGTCGCCGCGCCCGTGGCTGCCCTGGTTACCCCGCGGAACAGCGCCGATCTCGAGCAGCGTCTGTACCGGGGCGCCTACAAGAGCGTCACTGACCTGATCACCAAATGGCTCTGGCCGAAACCGGCCGCCGCCGCGGTGCGGCTCTGCGCACGCTGGCACATCTCGCCGAACAACGTCACCCTGTTGAGTCTGGCCCTGGTGATACTGGCGGCGTGGCTGTTTCAGCACGGTGAGTTCGCCGCCGGGCTCGTGGCAGGTTGGTTGATGACTTTTCTCGACACGGTTGATGGGAAGCTGGCGCGAGTCACTGTCACCTCGTCCCGGTTCGGCGACATTCTCGACCACGGCATCGATCTGCTGCACCCGCCCTTCTGGTACTGGGCCTGGGCGATCGGCCTGGGCGTGCCGGCACTGGCCGGACTGCCGATGGGCGCCGTGGTGGGATTGATTTTCGCCGGTTACATCGTCGGACGCCTCGCCGAGGGCGCCTTCCAGCTGTGGTGCGCGCCGTTCTCGATGTTCTCCTGGCGCCCCTTTGACTCTTTGAACCGGCTCATCACGGCACGACGCAATCCCTGCATGATTCTGCTCACGATCGCGATAGCCGCGGGCCGGCCCGACCTGGGACTCGTCGCGGTGCTGATCTGGACCTTGCTATCGAGTCTGCTGCTGTGGATCCGGGTATTTCAGGCATTGCCCTCCCGTGGCCGCCTGAGTTCCTGGCTGGACGATGCCGCGCCCCGGGGAGCACTTGGCAAGCTGGCCGCGCGTTGGTTTCTCTGAAAAAGAGACGCCAACCGAGGAACGCACGCGGCAGCGCCGACCCGGTCCTCGGACCGCTGCAGCCGTTACCGGAAAGCGCCCTGTCGATAGAGTCGCCATAACTTGGGCAGCGCCCGTCGCCAGGGATGGCGCCGCATGGCGTCCGTCACCTCGACCGTCACCCCGGAGTGGCGACCGATCTTCCAGAACAGGTAATCGACCCCGCCGGCGAAGGTCCAATACGCCTTGATGACCCGGGCAACGTTCAGCGTCTTGCCCCAGCAGCGCCGCATCAACCACGCTACCGCTGCGCTTCCCCGACCGGCCACGACGCCATCGCCGCGCTCCAGCGCCTCCCCCAGCCGCGTGAAGTAGGCGCGGTCCGCTTGCACCAGACGGGCCGCTACCGCGGCACCCTCCGGGCGCAATTCGGCGCCATAGCTCAAGCTCAACGCCACACGCCAGCGTTCCAAAGTCGTGGCTTGCGCTGGCGCGGAGCGGTACAGCGTGGCCGCGGCGACGGCGAGCGTCTCGATCAGTGCCGTCTCGACCGCTGGGTCACGACACCAGACCAGGCGCATCGGCTGACCGAACCGTGCCCAGAAATAGGACTGCAGGACACTGGCGCCGACCAGGCGCCGCAGCTGCGCGAGGGAGATCACGGCGTACTTGGCCCGCAGCGTGCGTCCCGACGCGTCATCCTGGAGATAAAAGACATTGGGTGGCAGCAGGCGGTTGGCCAGAGCCAATCGCCGCGACGAATAGGCATCCCGGTAGCTATCTACGACCAGATAAAAATCGAGCAACCCGTCGAGGCCCCCGGAACGCAGGCAGGAGCCATAGAACAGCACGGCGAGCGCGCCACTGCCGTGACGGGCCGACAACCGCTGCGCGAACCGGGTGACGTCCGGCACGACGTCAGTCCGCAGTCCCCGGCGGATCACTTCCCGCACGGCGCGGCTCCCGGTCATCGGCCAATCGCAGCCGTGCGCAGGAGACGAACCTGCCGGTCGGCGCTGATACGGAACGAACCCGCATCAGCCGTGATGGTTTCACCGTCCAGCAGAAGCGGCTCGGCGCTGCTCAGGGTGAATGTGTCACCCTGCCAGAAGTGGTAACCGTTTCCCGACGTCAGTGCCGGATGATGCCGGCCGCGCAGCAGCGGCATCAGCACCCCCCAGCGGTGTGCGCACGCGGGTGTGACGAGCGTCATCCGGATGGCGCCATGGCTCGCACTCTGCGGGAAAGGGTACAGTCCCGCCGGGAGTCGTCGCAGCGTGGTGGCAAGCAGCATCGCCGCTGATCCGGCGAACAGATCCCCGTAAGGCCCGGCCAGCGCCGCGTGTGCGCTAGGCAGGTCGCGACCCAACACCAGTGACCGCAGGGCGAGTCGCGCGGACCAGAAAATCGTCCCCGCAGTACCGCTCAGCGCCCCGCGGTACCGGGCCCGAAACGCCCGGCACTGCGCGATGGCGAGGCTGAGACCCGCACCGGCGACAAACAGCCCGCGTCCCAGCGACGCCCCCCCGGCGGAGACTTCGATGAGGGATCGCGTCACCGTCTGTCCCGACGTCTCACCGGCCGCCCACCCAAGAAAAGACTGCAGTTGCTGAATCGGCTTGCCGGCACTGCCGGCGTCGATAGCGGACGCGTTGGTCCGCCCGCCGGCCAGCAGCCCGATCAGCGGCGCGTCGAAATCACCGCGGGTGGCACGGGTGAACACCCGTTGCGCTGTCCCGTCACCGCCATTGACGATCAGCAGATCGACACCCTGGTCGAGAAGACGGTCCACAGCCGCGTCGAGACCGGCGGCATCCCGTCCCCGGGTAACCACACAGCCGCGCGCGAGCGCTACGCGCTCCATTGCCTCCAGCGCACCGGCAAGGTTGCCGCGACTGCCGGGATTCGAGAGCAGCCCGACCCGCGCGCCCACGTCGACAGGCTGTCAGGCGCTGCGCCAGCGTTCCAAAGCGACCGGACCGGCGGGATCGCCTGAACTGGCGCGGCGCCACAATTCCCGGGCGGCCGACCAGAACGTGGTCCTGCCGGTTCCGTGGTACGGGGAGCCGGCCGGCAACTGCGTCTGCAAACGGCGGTGCGCCTCGCCCAACGCGTGGTAGGGCAATCCGGGAAACATGTGATGGGTGGCGTGATAACGAAGCCCCACCGGAAACAGCAGTGCCGTCAGCCAGGTTTGACCAGTGATGTTGATGGACTCGGCCACCTGCGCCTCGAGAGACATGGCATCTCCGGCGTTGTCGTAGCGATGCGCCGCGAGGTTTCGCACCCAGTTCAGCGTCAGGGTGTAGGTCATCAGGCAATAGATCAGCAGGAAATAGTGCAGCGGTATCCGGCCCGTGACCGCCAGGGCAGCCAGCAGACAGAACCAGGCGAAACAGGCCCATTCCGCCCAGCGGATGCCACGCAGATCCACACCCCCACGCAGCCGCTGACGGTAATAGGGGTTCGATACAAAGGCGGACAGCCGCTCGATGGACCAGGCGCGCGCGCGCGCGGTGACGTAAGTGAAAGGCGTGATGGCGAAACGGGCTACCACCAGCAGCGGCAGCAACGGCGCCTGGGCGAGATAACGCAACAACTCGGATTTCGGACCCAGCGCCAACGGCAGGTATTCACCGTCGTCGGGGGTGCCAAACAGGGCTTTGCTGTGGTGATCGACGTGGTTGCGGTAGAACGGCGATGGCATGAACAGCGGCACACCCAGCAGCAGGTTCCAGAAAAACCGAAATCCCGGCATCACCCCCGGCCCCATATGGACGATCTCGTGCATGAAGGTGCCGGCGCGAAAGATGGCCAGTCCGGAAATGGCGAATGCGATGCCGCGCGTCACGGGTTCCGCACCCGACAGGTAGAGCCAGGCGGTGCCGTAGGCGACTGCCAGGGTGAGCAGAAAGTCCCCCCAATAGATGCGCGGATTGCGTTGGAACAGATCCGCGACAATCTTCCTGCTGCCCGCGATTGAGAAGCGTCCGCCATCTTCTTCCAACGACGGGCCTGCAGCGGCCTCGCCCACCTCGATAGCCATTTACCGTGCTACCGGACGGTAAGTGGCGCGGACCCTTGCCCCGGATTCGCCGATCCCCATCACAACGGCCCGGTCCGTCGGGACGTAGTAGGCGATCCGGTCCCCTTCGAGGTGATCATCGGCACGGTCCAGGGTCGCCTGCCGGATCAGATCCAGCCGCCCGGTGGCGAGGTCGTAGCGCATCTCCAGGGCGCGGCCGATGAGCAGATCGGCCTCGGAGCCGCGCAAATACTCGACCCGGGCCGGTGCACCGTAGGCTTCATAACGTTCACCCGTACTGCCTTCCAGATGGACCAGAACCCGATCACCCAGCAAAGTGGCATGGGATTGCAGCATCCGCACATTCCCTGTGTAGGTGGTCACCGCCTGACGTTCGTCGGCGACGACCTCGACCGCAACGATACGTAACGGTTTGGTCGGATCGATGATCCCGACTTCGCGGGCCGTCGCCGTGGAAGTCGCGAACAGCACCCCCAGAGTCCAGAAGAGAGTCCA
>JAYZWP010000065.1:0-2551 GCA_036142245.1 Pseudomonadota bacterium
CAGGTGGTGAAGTTTCTGCCGGCACTGACCATCGACGATGACACGCTACTGGAGGGCATCGACATCATCGACCGTACCATCGCCGAAGTGTTGAGTGCGGGCAAAGCGCGCGTCCTGGCGGAGGCAGGCTGATGATCGTACGTCGACTCAGGGATCTGCTCGGCACCAACCGGGATATCGAAGCGAGTAACGGCAACTGGGTGAGCCGCCGGTTCCTTCTCAAGGATGACGGCGTCGGCTTCTCCCTGCACGAGACCACCATCTTTGCCGGCACGCAGACCTACATCCACTATCAGAACCACGTGGAGGCGGTCTACTGCGTCGGCGGTGAAGGTGAGATAGAGGACCTGGAAACCGGCTCGGTTCAGAAGATAAGCAACGGCACCATGTATTGCCTGAACAACCACGAACGCCACTATTTGCGCGCCCGCAGCGATATGCGGCTGATCTGCGTTTTCACGCCGGCGTTGGTGGGCATCGAGGACCACGACGAGGATGGCGTCTATCCCCTGCTCGAAGACTCCATGGAGTGATCCCTTTCCAGGGATTGCAGGGATTGTAGGGATTGCACCAACGGAACCGGACACCACCGAAACAGACGACATGCACGAGTTGAACAGGAGCGCTGGCGCCGGCAACGCCGCCTCGCCGCACGAACCGCCGGGCCACACCGACCCGTATCCGACCCGCGGTAAAGAGGAGTTGCTGTTACCCCGGACCGACCCGGTCGTGTACGGCGCTGGCCGCCCGTCCGGCCGGTTTGCACTAACCCCGGAGCAGTTGGCGTTCTACGCCGACAACGGCTACCTGGTGGTGCCGGATGTGTTCACGGCACAGGAGGCAGTGGAACTGCTTGCCGAGCAGGACCGGCTGGTTCAGGACCCGCAGATGCGGGAACGCGATGAGCTGATCCTGGAACCCGACAGCACCGTGGCCCGTTCGATTTTCAACCCCCACCGCTTCAGCGAACGGTTCCATGCGCTGTCGCGGGACCCCCGCATCCTCGATAAGGTGCACCAACTGCTCGACAGCGAGGTGTATATCCACCATGCGCGGGTAAACATCAAGCACCCGCTGAACGGCAAATCCTTTCCATGGCACTCGGACTTCGAGACCTGGCACGCCGAGGACGGGATACCGAAACCACGCATCATGAGCGTCTGGGTGATGCTCACCGAAAACAACCAGTTCAACGGTCCGCTCTACGTGATTCCAGGCTCCCACAAGACCTTCGTGGCCTGCGCCGGCCAGCAACCGGGCGACAACCACAAGCAGTCATTGCGGCGCCAGGAATATGGTGTTCCGAGTCTCGACGCACTGCGCCGGCTGAACGAACAAGGCGGCCTGGCGTCCGCCGTCGGCGCTCCGGGCACGCTGGTACTGCACGAGGGCAACACAATGCACGGCTCCACGGACAACATGTCGCCGCTGGCACGTACCAATCTGTTTTTCGTCTACAACAGCCTGTTGAATCGACCGGCGGCCACGCCCTATGCCGCCGATTCGTTCCGGCCGGAGTTTTTAGGCAGCCGTGACTTCACGCCGGTTCGTGCCGACGGCCCATCCCCGACCGGCTGAAACGGTACCTTATTCATGAACCGCCTGGCGCGCGGGACCCGGGCCGTGTGGTGGCTGACAAGCCGCCGGATCGCTTCGCTGTTTTTCTTCGCCACGCTCCCGCTGCTAACCGGGTGCGGCGACGCGGCACCCACCGGCTCGACGCATAGTTCGACTCTGGAGCGGTTGCGCGAGACCGGCGTGGCGCGGGTCGGCTTCGCCAACGAGGCGCCGTTCGCCTACCTTGACGAGAGCAGCGGGCGCCTGACCGGGGAGGCGCCGGAAATCGCTCGGGTACTGCTGCGGGAACTGGGCGTCACCGAACTGGAAGGGGTGCTGACGGAGTTCGGCTCGCTGATTCCGGGCCTCAAGGCGGGGCGCTTCGACCTCATCGCCGCCGGCATGTACATCCTGCCGCCCCGCTGCCGCGAAATCGCCTTCAGCAACCCCACTTACCGTATCGGCGAAGCCTTCCTGGTGGCCGCCGGCAACCCCCGAAACCTGCACAGCTACGCCGATGTGGCGGCGCAAGACGATACCCGTCTCGGCGTGGTGGCCGGTGCCGTACAACTCAACCATGCCCGCGCCCTCGGGGTGCCGATGAGGCGGGTCGCGATCCTGCCGGACCCGCCCAGCGCGGTCGCGGCGCTGCGCGGCGGACGCATTGATGCCTATGCAGCCACGGCGCTGACGGTGGAGGACATGCTGAGGAAAAGCGGAGGCGGGCTAGAGCGGGCGGTTCCGTTTACCGCGCCGCGCATCGACGGCAAATCGGTGGTCGGGTACGGCGCCTTCGGTCTGCGCCAGGAGGACACGGCGCTGCGCGCGGCACTCAACCGGGAACTGGCCGACTTCATCGGCACGGACCGCCATCTGCAGGCCGTCGAACCGTTCGGCTTCACCCGGCAGGAGCTGCCCGGCCCGGTCACGGCGGACGACCTGTGCCGGCCGTGAACCGCCGACGGTGCGCGGTGCATGCGGAGTATCCATGATG
>JAYZWP010000066.1:0-4918 GCA_036142245.1 Pseudomonadota bacterium
CCATCTCCTTGCGCGCCTGGGTCGCCATCTGCTTGAGACGCTCGCCGTTGCGCCCGATCACGATCGCCTTGTGGGTACGCTGCTCCACCCAGATGATCGCGTCGATGCGGGTGATGCCTTCCGACGACTCAAACCGCTCCACCCCGACCGTACAGCCGTAAGGCACCTCGTCACCGAGCTGCCGCATCAGCTGCTCGCGCAGCAGTTCTGCCGCCAGGAATTGCTCCGGCCGGTCAGTGATCTGATCCTCCGGAAACAGCGGCGGCCCCTCGGGCAAGCGGCTGGTCACCTCGTGCAGCAGGTCCTCAACGCCGCTACCACGCCGGGCCGAAACCGGCACGATCGCTTCGAAGGGATGGCGCTGCGCCAACTGCGCCAGTACCGGCAGCAACGCCGTCTTATCGGTCACCAGATCCACTTTGTTCACTGCGCAGATAACCGGTCGTCCGGACTGCGCGACCCGAGCGAGAACGGTCTCGTCGTCTGCACTCCAGCGGGTTCCCTCCACTATGAACAACAGCAGATCGACATCCTGCATGGCACCACTGGCGGTGCGGAACATGTACTTCTGCAGGGCGCTGTCGCCGCGCCGACGCACCCCCGGGGTGTCGACGAATATCGCCTGGTAGGTGTCCCCCGTCACCACTCCGAGGATCCGGTGGCGGGTAGTCTGAGGTTTGCGGGAGGTAATGCTGAGCTTGCGGCCCAGCAAACGGTTCAGGAGCGTCGATTTGCCGACGTTGGGACGTCCGACGATGGCGATAAAGCCGGCACGACCGTCAGGCGCCATGGGTCAAGGCTTCCAACAGCTCCTTCGCGGCGGCCTGTTCCGCCTGCCGACGCGTGCGCCCGCTCGCCTCTGCTGAAACGGATAGTTCCGGCACCCGGCAACTGGCGCGAAACGGCTGATCCGGTTCGTCTCCTTCGAGCAGTAACTCATAAACCGGAACCGCCATGCCGCGCCCCTGCAGGTGTTCCTGCAAGCGTGTCTTGGGATCCTTCAAATGCGGGCGACTGGCCGCTCGCGTCAAGGTTTCCGAGAACAGACGCCGCACCGTCTCACGGGCTGCCGACAAACCACCGTCCAGGTAAACCGCGCCGAGCAGTGCCTCCAGCGCATCTGCCAGAATGGACTCACGGTGTGCTCCGCCGCTCTTGCGCTCGCCCGGGCCCAGGTTCAGATGCCGACCGAGTCCCAACTCCCGCGCCACCTTCGCCAGGGACTCCTTGCGCACCACTGCCGCCCGCAAGCGACTGAGACGCCCTTCGTCCGCCTGGTTATCACACTCCAACAGCCATTCGGCCACCAGCAACCCGAGAACCGCGTCACCAAGAAACTCCAGGCGTTCGTTGTGCTCGCCGTGGGCGCTGCGATGGGTCAGGGCCTGATGCAGCAACGCCGCATTGGTGAACCGGTAGCCCGGGAGCGGTTGAATCCCGGAAAGCGCCCGTTGGGTCACTGCGCAGCGTTGACGTAGATCGGAACATCGAATGTCAGCACGGCATCGACGTTGTAGAGCACATTGGTCCGATACTCATAAGCCAGTCGCATGACACGCTTTTTGCTCTCCTTGTCGTACTGGACCTCGAAACCTTCCTTGAGTTCGCGCACCCGTTGGGTGGGAACACCATTAATGTCCAACCGCTTTTCCAGTGCCTGCCAGGCGGTGACACGGTTCATGGTCGGCGCGTCGGCATCCTGGGCAAGCCCGTTCATGGAGGTCCGCACTTTCATCGCCTCGTAGTAGCCGGGGTAAAGCTTCAAAGCGACAACGATGAGCAGTCCAAAAATAGCGACCAGGAAAAGTATTCCAACGATTCCTACGCCGCGCTGTGTGGCCGGTAAGCGCATGTCTCTGTTCCTTGAAAAGGTCGTAAACGAGGGTGTCACGCATGATACGCGACACCCTTTGCGAGATAAATCCCTTTTTTGGTCAGTGAGTTGGAATAGCTTTCTGAACCGTTTTGTCATTTCCTTCAATGGATGATGTCGCCGATACGGCCAAAATTGATCCAGGTCCGCTCCGAATTCCAACTCATCCAGATGATGAACGCCTTGCCGACCAGGTTTTCGTCCGGCACGAATCCCCAGACCCGGCTGTCCCGGCTGTTGTCGCGGTTGTCCCCCAGGACGAAGTACTGTCCTTCGGGCACCTCGATCTCCCCTTCCGGGGAGGGCCGTCCGATGATCCACTGCACGCGGTGCGCGTTGCCGTCGAGCGTTTCGCTGAACACCACCTGGCGCGGCTCTCCTTCGGGTGAACGCTCTTCCAGACGCTCCATCGGTACCGGCTTTCCGTTGATGTAAAGCACCTTGTCGTAATACCCGATCCGGTCGCCGGGTAGTCCGACCACCCGCTTGATGTAGTCCACCCCCGGGTCGGGAGGGTAGCGGAAAACGACCACATCGCCGCGCCGGGGAGCCCCGAGGTCGATCACCTTGTGGTTGATCACCGGCAAACGTATCCCGTAAGCGAACTTGTTGACCAGGATGAAGTCCCCCACTTCCAGCGTCGGAATCATGGAACCGGAAGGAATGCGAAAGGGTTCCGCGAGAAACGAACGCAGCAGGAACACCACCAGGATGACCGGAAAAAACGCTTTACAGTACTCCACCAGGATCGGGTCACCGGCCGGTTCCGGAACCTTGGAGGCGCCGCCGACCTGACGTCTGGCCCGCCGCTCAGCGGCAAAAAACAGATGGTCGATCAGCCACACGCCACCGGTAAAAACGGTGGCCAGAAACAGCGCGGTGGCGAAGTCGACGTTCACCGTTCGCGCCCCGTACTGAGCACCGCCATGAAGGCTTCCTGGGGAATCTGCACCGAGCCCACCATCTTCATCCGCTTCTTACCTTCCTTCTGTTTTTCGAGCAATTTCCGTTTGCGCGTCACATCCCCGCCGTAGCATTTGGCCGTGACATTCTTGCGCAGCGCCTTGACCGTCTCACGCGCCACGATTTTGGAGCCGATGGCCGCCTGGATGGGAACTTCGAACATCTGCCGTGGGATCAACTCCTTCATCCGCGCCACCAGATCGCGACCCCGGAAAGCGGCGTTGTCACGATGCACAATAAGCGACAGGGAGTCGACCCGCTCCTTGTTGACCATGACGTCCAACCGGACGAGATCTGCCGGCTGGAACCGGGCGAAACTGTAGTCGAAGGATGCGTACCCGTGACTGATGGATTTCAGACGGTCGAAAAAGTCGGTCACGACCTCACTCATCGGCAGGTCGTAGCGCAGCGCCACCTGGCCGGCAAGAAACTCCATGCCCTTCTGTACCCCGCGCTTCTCCTGGCACAAACCCAGTACCGCGCCCAGGTAATCCCGCGGCACGTAGATGGTGGCGGCCAGAATCGGTTCACGAATTTCCTCGATTTTCCCGACCTCCGGTAACAGGGCGGGGTTGTCCACGCGAACGACCCCTCCGTCCTTGGTCAGCACTTCGTACATCACCGTCGGGGCAGTGGTGATCAGGTCGATGTGGTACTCACGCTCCAGCCGCTCCTGAACGATCTCCATATGCAGCAGGCCGAGAAACCCGCAGCGAAACCCGAAGCCGAGGGCCTGAGAGGTCTCCGGCTCGAAGTGCAGAGCCGCGTCGTTCAATCGGAGCTTGTCCAGCGCATCGCGCAGCTGGTCGTATTCGCCCGAATCCACCGGAAACAGCCCGGAGAAAACCTGGGGCTGCACGGTCCGGAAACCGGGTAGCGGCTGCGCGGCAGGGATATCACGATCGGTAACAGTGTCACCAACAGGCGCCGCATCGATTTCCTTGATGCCAGCCACCAGAAAGCCGACCTCACCGGCCGAGAGCACCTCCACCGGCGTGCTTTTTGGCGTGTAGATTCCGATCTGATCGACATGAAACTGACGCCCGGTCGACATGATGGTGATACGTTGCCGCCGACGCAGCACACCATCCATCACCCGCACCAGCGCCACAACGCCCAGGTAACTGTCATACCAGGAATCGACGATGAGGGCGCGCAGCGGCTTGTCGGGGGTCATTGCCGGCGCGGGAATGCGCTGAACGATCTGCTCCAGCAACTCATCGACCCCCTGCCCGGTCTTGGCGCTCACGCAGATCGCATCCCCGGCAGGGATTCCGATGATTTCCTCGATCTCATTGCGGACACGATCCGGTTCCGCCGTCGGCAGATCGATCTTATTGAGCACCGGCACGACCTCGAGCCCCTGCTCCACCGCCGTATAACAATTGGCGACACTCTGGGCCTCGACGCCTTGGGACGCATCGACCACCAGCAGGGCGCCCTCGCAGGCGGCCAGCGAACGCGACACTTCGTAGCTGAAATCGACGTGACCCGGTGTGTCGATGAAGTTGAGCACGTACTCCGAGCCATCCCGCGCGGTGTACCGCAGCGTCACACTCTGCGCCTTGATGGTGATGCCGCGCTCGCGTTCCAGGTCCATGGAGTCGAGCACCTGGGCCGCCATTTCCCGCTCGGTGAGGCCCGCACAGGCCTGGATAAACCGATCTGCAAGCGTCGACTTGCCGTGATCGATATGAGCGATGATGGAGAAATTTCGAATACGGTCAGCGGATGCCATCGACGTATGCCGCACGACCACGCCACGGGGGCAGTTTGTTCACGGATGGATAGTTAAAAAAGCAGCGGGGGCACTCCAAGGAGTGCCCCCGTACGCGCGGTCGATATTCTACCTCGCCGTTGCCGGCGCAGGCACGATCATTCAGGAACCCGCAGCGCGAGGAACACCGGCGCGCCGCGCCGCTGCACCAGCACCGGCACGGCCTTGCCCGGCTCGAGATCCTTCACCAGGGAGCGGAACTGGTCTACGCCCGTTACCTCTTGATTGTCCACGGAGAGGATCACATCGCCACGCATCAGACCCGCTTCACGGCCGGGGCCTTCCTGAACGTCCCTCACCAGCAC
>JAYZWP010000067.1:0-4155 GCA_036142245.1 Pseudomonadota bacterium
AGCGCATCGATACTCCGCCCCTGGCGCATCAGGTCGACCTTGCCCCGCGCCAGCGGCACCTTCGGGATCTGGCTCATCGCCCGGTCCAGCGGCAGCAGCAGGTCCGCCAGCAGGTCGGGATCATCCGCCGCCGCCGTGACCTGCTCCATCGATACCGCGTCGTTCTCCGCCAGATCGCCCGCCCGGACCCTGCGCAGTTGCGTCACATGGGCGCCGCAACCCAATGTCTCGCCGATATCAGCGGCGAGCGTCCTGATGTAGGTCCCTTTCGAGCAGGAGACCTCGACTTCGAGTTCGTCGCTTTGCGGCCGCAGCGCCAGAAGCGCGATCTCATATACCGTGATCTCGCGCGGTTCCCGTTCGATCTCCAGGCCACGCCGCGCCAGTTTATACAGCGGCGTGCCATTCACCTTGATGGCGGAGTGCATCGGCGGAATCTGGGTTTGCGGCCCGGCGAAACCCCGCAACACCTCGGCCACCCCGCGTTCCGTCAGCTCGGGGACCGCACGCCGCTCCAACTCGTCGCCGTCCGCATCCGCCGAAGTCGTTGTAACGCCCAACCGCATGGTGAACCGATACGCCTTGTCGGCGCCCAGCAGGAAACGAGACACCTTGGTCGCTTCCCCGAGGCAGATCGGCAATACACCGGTGGCCAGAGGATCCAGGGTGCCGGCGTGACCCGCCTTGGCGGCCCGCAACAGGCTCTTCACGCGCTGCAACGCCTTGTTGGCGCTGATGCCGGCCGGTTTATCCAATACCAGGATGCCGTTCAAATGACGCTTCACGCGTCTTGCTCCTCCGCGGGCCGGACCGTGCTGGAAAGCAGTCCGTCGAGTCGCCGCGCACGCGTTTCCGACTCGTCGTAATGAAACCGCAACTGCGGCATCTTTTTCATCCGGATGCGGCCCGCCAACTTTCCCCGCAGGTAACCCGCCGCCTGGCGAAATCCCTCTTCCGTCGCCGCACACCGCTCGCGGCCGAGGATCGTGTAATACACGTCGGCGTAGGAGAGGTCGCGGCTCACGTCCACCGTACCGATGGTAACCATGGGGCTGATGCGGGGATCCTTCACCTTGCGCAGCAAATCCGCCAGTTCGCGCTGGATCATTTCACCCACCCGGCGGCGTCTGTCGACTCCCTGCATGCCAACCGTCTTTCCTACAGCGTACGCTGCACGGTGATCCGCTCGAAACATTCGATCTGATCACCGACCTGTACGTTGTTGTAATCCTTCACCCCGATGCCGCACTCGACGCCGGCCTTCACCTCGTTGACGTCATCCTTGACACGACGCAGGGACTCCAGTTCACCCTCATAGATCACCACGTTGTCGCGCAGCACCCGGATGGGATTGTTGCGTTTCACGGACCCTTCCAGCACCCTGCAACCGGCGATGTCTCCCATCGCCTTGGAGTGGAACACCTCGCGCACCTCCGCCAGACCAATGATTTCCTGCCGGACCTCCGGTTCCAGCATGCCGCCCAGCGCCGCCTTCACCTCGTCGATCGCCTCGTATATGACGCTGTGATAGCGCAGGTCCACGCCCCGCGACTGAATCAGCCGCCGCGCCGTGGCATCAGCCCGGACGTTAAAGCCGACGATCAGCGAACCGGTGGAAATGGCTAGGTTGGCGTCGGTTTCGGTGATCGCCCCGACACCGGATGCCACCACCTTGACGGCCACTTCGTCGGTGGAGAGTCCTGCCAGGGTCGCGACCAGCGCTTCCGCGGAACCGCGGACATCCGCCTTGACGATGATGTTGAGCTGCTTGACCTGCTGCTCGCGCAGCTGATCAAAAATGTCGCCGTCACCCCCCGTCACGGCGCCACCGGTGAGCGCGGCGTCGCGCAACCGCTGCTCGCGGAACTGCGCGATCTCGCGGGCCTTGCGCTCATCCTCCACCACGTTGAAGGGATCACCCACGTCCGGCACGCTGGACAACCCCTGTAATTCCACCGGGGTCGAGGGCCCGGCTTCGTCCAGGGCCGCGCCTTGCGCGTTCAGCAACATGCGCGCCCGCCCGGTAACGCTCCCGGCCAGCACTACGTCCCCTTTGCGCAGGACGCCTTTCTGCACCAGCACCGTGGCCACCGGCCCGCGGCCGCGATCGAGCCGCGATTCTATGACCACGCCCGTGGCCGGCCCCTCCGTGGGTGCTTTCAGCTCCATGATTTCGGACTGCAGCGCCAGGGATTCGAGCAATTCGTCGACCCCCTCGCCGGTCTTGGCCGAAACGAAGACGAACTGCGTATCGCCGCCCCACGCCTCCGGAATCACTTCCCGGGAGACGAGTTCCTGCATGACCCGATCCCGATCCGCATCCGGTTTGTCGATCTTGTTGACCGCGACCACGATCGGCACTTCCGCCGCCTTGGCGTGCTGAATCGCCTCCTCGGTCTGCGGCATGACGCCGTCATCCGCGGCGACCACCAGCACCACCAGGTCGGTCACCATGGCGCCACGGGCGCGCATGGCGGAAAACGCCGCATGGCCGGGCGTGTCGAGAAAGGTGATCGGCCCTTGATCGGTCGTCACGTAGTAGGCGCCGATATGCTGCGTGATGCCGCCGCTCTCACCAGCCGCGACCCGGGTCTTGCGGATATAGTCGAGCAGCGAAGTTTTGCCATGGTCGACATGTCCCATCACGGTCACCACCGGGGCACGGGGCTGCTCTTGTGCTTCCGCGTGCGCCTGGCCGAGTTCCAGTTCCGGATTGTCGTCCTTCGCGGCAACCGCCCTGTGACCGAGTTCCTCGACCGCCAGCATGGCCGTGTCCTGGTCGATCGGCTGGTTGATGGTGACCATCTGCCCCATGCCCATCAACGCCTTGATCACCTCAGCCGCCTTGACGGACATGCGGCTCGCCAGTTCCGCGACGGTAATCGTCTCACCGACGGTGATTTCCTTGGTCTGGGTGGCTACCGGCTTTGCGAACCCGTGGCGGCTTTCCGCGCGGCGCGGCGACTCGACACCCCGCCCCTTGGAGCGCTTGCGGGACACCTTGATTTCGCGCAGCTTGCCCGGGCGCTCGTTGTCCTCCCGACCACGCCCCTTTTTTGAAGGCGGACGGCCACCCGGAGTCTCCCGGGGCGGCGCACGCCGGCTTGGCTTGGCGGCATCGGAAGGCGGTTCCTTCGGCTCGGGTTTGGCGGCCGGCGCCGACGTCGTCTCAGCCGGCTGTGTCGCCCTGTCAGCCTCCGCCGGTTCCGATTCCGCCGCTGTCTGCGCAGCGGGCTCAACCGCTCCCGCGTCGGGAGTCGCCGCCGCTTCCTGCGCGACAGCCTCCCGTGCTTCGGGCTCCTGTGGTGCCACGACCTCCTGCGCCTGCGGTTCACCAGCCGTCACCTGCGGCAGTTCCTCGACAAGGGCCGGCTCGGTATCGGTCGGCTGCTCCTGTGCGGCGGCCTGTTCAGCCTCCGCTTCCGCGGCCTCCATCTCGTCCCGTTTCACGTAGGTGCGCTTGCGCCGCACCACCAGCTTCACCTTGTTCGACTGCGCCGCCAGGCCCGTGGTACGGCGCCGCGCGCCGGAAGCCTGCTTCAACTCTCCCGTCACCTTCCGCTTCAGGGTGATCTTGCTGGGCTTCGCGGCAGCCTCCTCCGCCCGGGCACCGTGCGCCTTGCGCAGGAACGTCAGCAGCTCGGTCTTTTCTTCATCGGTGATCTCATCCGCCTCGGCCTTGCCGGTGACACCGGCATCCGCCAACTGCTTGAGTAACCGATCAACAGGGATGTTGACCTGTTCCGCGAATTCCTTGACCGATGAAATCGTCATGCCCTTTCCTGAAAAAACTCGTCTCTAGCCTGTCTAGCCTGCCCTGGCAAACTGCTTCCCGATCAACATGCCGCCGTGCACGGCCTCAGGCCGCGTCTTCCTCGTCGCCGTCGTCGAACCAGGCGGCGCGGGCCTGCATGATCAGTTCCCCCGCGAAATCCGGTTCCATGCCTTCCACTTCGAGCAGTTCGTCCACCGACTGCTCCGCGAGATCATCCCGAGTGATGATCCCGCGCCCGGCCAGCAGATAGGCCAGCCGCGCCGACATACCTTCCATTTCCAGCAGGTCTTGCGCCGGCTCGACCTTGTCGAGCTGCTCTTCCCGACTGATCTCTCGGGTGATGAGCACATCCTGCGCGCGGCTGCGGAGTTCCTCGACGA
>JAYZWP010000068.1:0-5726 GCA_036142245.1 Pseudomonadota bacterium
CACGTCGCGCGATGGCCGGTTCATCGAGCGCATCGGCTACTTCAATCCGCTGGCGAGCGGAGAGGAAAAAGCGCTCTCGCTGGACTTGGGTCGGATCGAGTACTGGATCGGGCAGGGCGCACAGCCCAGCGCCCGGGTGAAACAGTTGATGCGCCAGGCCGCAACCGCGGCAGAAGCGGTCGAAACTGGCGAAGAGGAGACCGCCGCGGCGACCTGACCGGCGCGCGTAGCAGCGCGCCTTGGACATGAGTGCCGACGAAATGGTGGTGCTTGGACGGGTGGGAGCCCCTTACGGGGTGCGAGGTTGGTTGCGGCTTCACCCTGCCAATACGGACCAGCCCGGGGCGTTACTGGAATATCCTGTGTTGCGTCTGAGCAAAGGCGAGCGGCAGGAAAGGCTGGTTGTGGAGGACGGCCGGTCCCATGGCAGGGGCATGGTGGTCAAGTTCTCCGGTATTGGCAGCCGCGAATCCGCCGCGCACTGGAGCGGCGCGTTGGTGGGCGTTTCGCGCCAGGAATTGCCGCCGCTCGCCAGCGGCGAATATTACTGGCACGATCTGATCGGTCTCGATGTGTTGGATGAGCAGGGCGTGACGCTGGGTTCGGTGGTGAATTTACAGCAGACCGGTGCCCACGATCTGCTGGTGGTCAAGGCGGATCGTGAGATCTTCGTGCCCTATGTGCCGGGCACGGTGGTCAAGCAGGTGGATCTGGAAGCCGGGCGCATCGTGGTGTGCTGGGATCCGGACTACTGATGAGGGCGTGGTGCGGTTCGGAATCGTCACATTGTTTCCCGAGATGTTCGGCCTGGTCTCGAAATTCGGTGTCGTGGGCCGGGCTTGTGACCGGGGACTGCTGCGGCTGCATCTGAGCAACCCGCGCGATTTCGCGCGCGATCGGCACCGTACCGTGGATGATCGCAGTTACGGTGGCGGCCCGGGCATGGTGATGAAGCCGGGACCTGTGGTCAGCGCGTTGGATGCGCTCCGGCAGGATTTGCCGGGTGCGCAGGTGATCTATCTTTCGCCTCAGGGGCGGAAGCTGGATCAGGAGGTGGTTGCGGGGTTCGCGGGGCAGGGCGAATTGATTCTGCTGGCCGGACGTTACGAGGGAGTGGATCAGCGGGTGCTGGACCATTACGTCGATCAGGAACTGTCCATCGGGGATTTCGTTTTGTCCGGTGGCGAGTTGGCGGCCATGGTGGTGGTGGACGCGGTGGCGCGGTTGATTCCGGGTGTGCTGGGGGATGAGCAGTCGGCTCGGGCGGATTCCTTTTCCGAGTCGTTGCTCGATTATCCCCATTTCACACGTCCCGCGGAGTTTCAGGGGGCCCTGGTGCCGCAGGTGCTGCTGGATGGTGACCATGCGGCGGTGGCGCGGTGGCGGCGCAAACAGTCGCTCGGACGGACGGAGCTGCGCCGGCCTGATCTGTTGGCGCGCTGCAGCTTGACCGAGACGGACCGCCAGTTGTTGGCGGAGTATCGGCGGGAACGGGAAGCGGGGCGGCAGGAATGAATTCGCGGATCGAACTTGATGATTTAGGAGAACAGCATGAACATCATTGACGAAATTAACGCCGCCCAGATGAAGGGCGACGTGCCGGAGTTTCGCGCCGGCGACACGGTCGTGGTTCAGGTCAAGGTGGTGGAAGGGGATCGTCAGCGCCTGCAGGCGTTCGAAGGCGTCGTCATAGCCCGGCGCAACCGGGGAATCAACTCCGCTTTCACTGTTCGCAAGGTGTCCAACGGCGAAGGGGTGGAGCGGGTATTTCAGACGCACAGCCCCAGTATCGACAGCATATCGGTCAAGCGTCGCGGTGACGTACGCCGGGCGAAGCTCTACTATCTACGAGAGCGTTCCGGTAAATCTGCCCGGATCAAGGAACGACTGGTTTCCCGCGAGAGTGCCGGCGGCGGGAACTGACCGATCTGCCGGTGGCCCGCCACCGGGAGCGGAACATTCGCAGCTGGCGGCGTTCGAGCGCCATCTGCTGCTCGACCGGGGGTTGTCGGATAACACTGTCGCCGCGTATCGACGCGATCTGACCGCTCTGGCGCGGTGGCTTGACGCCCATGACGGCGTAACAACGCTGCTGGGGGCCGAGCGTGCGGATCTGCAGGCGTTCCTGGCGGGTCTGCTGCGTGCCGGGCGCAGTACGCGGAGTATCGCCCGCACATTGTCGGGTTTGCGGGCTTTTTATCGCCACCAGATACAAATCGGCGCGCGTACGGTGGATCCCTGTATCGACATTGAGTTTCCCCGTCTTGGCCGACCGCTGCCGCAAAGCCTCACGGAAGCTGACGTCGAAAGGTTGTTGCAGCAACCCGATACGACCACTGATCGCGGGCTGCGGGATCGGATGCTCCTCGAACTGCTCTACGCGACCGGTTTGCGGGTATCGGAACTGGTCGAACTGCGCCTCAATCATATCAATCGTCGAACCGGTGTTTTGCGGTTGACCGGAAAAGGAGCGCGCGAGCTGCTGTTAACAATAGGCGAGGAAGCGCTCGTCTGGGTTGAGGCCCATATACGGCAGTTGCAATGGCGCGCCGCCGCGGCATCGGTCAATCCCTACCTTCTCCCTGGTCGTGGCGGTGGGCATCTCACCCGCCAGACGGTTTGGCATCTGATCAAAGGGTATGCTGTGAAGGCGGGCATCCGTTCCTCGATTTCACCTCATACGCTACGGCACGCCTTCGCCACCCACCTGATCAACCACGATGCTGACCTGCGGGTGGTGCAGATGTTGCTGGGCCATGCGGACTTGTCGACCACCCAGATCTACACGCACGTTGCCGATCACCGGCTGCAGCAGTTACACCGTCAGCACCATCCCCGCGCCTGACGTCTCTTGCGACGCGCCTGTCTGTGACAAAGAAACGGCATCGACGTGGGGTAAGCTTGACGCGAATTGGTCCCGGGTCATGGGGAGGTACTCTGAACGCTCTTCCGCGCGGCCGGTAACCCGGGACTTCATGACTGGCTGCACGATAGGGGATATCAACCGATGATTAAACCGTTCGTTGTCGGCCTGGTCGCCGTCATGACTGCCTGCGCCGCTGCCGCTGAGTCTGGTGATACCGGGGCGCTTTCGCAGCGGCTCGCCGACGCGCTGGGCGAATCTCCGGATGCTTTGCGTGCCGCCCCGGTGCCAGGGCTGTACGAGGGCACCTTCGGCACCGTGGTGGTGTATTTTTCCGCGGATGGCAAGTACATGTTGCGCGGTGAACTGCTCGATCTGGAGTCACGGACCAATCTGACCGAGCAGCGCATGGCGACGTTGCGCCAGCAGCAGCTGGAGGGCATGGATCGCGGTTCCGTCATCTCGTTCCTCGCGCCGGAGGAAAAGCACCGGATCGAGGTGTTCACCGATATCGACTGTGGTTACTGCCGAAAACTGCATAATGAGATCAACGATTATCTCCAGCGCGGTATCTCCGTGGACTACCTGGCTTATCCCCGAGCCGGTATCGGCTCCGACTCATACCGAAAGGCCGTGAACGTCTGGTGTTCGAGTGACCGGCAGGAAGCGCTTACCCGAGCCAAGGCCGGCAAGAGCGTCAAGGCGGCGAGTTGCGAGGACCCTGTGTCGACTCACATGGCGCTGGGGGAGCGGCTGGGCGTGAATGGAACGCCAGCCCTGTTTCTGGAGGATGGTTCCAAGATCGGCGGTTATGTGCCGGCCGATAGACTCGAACAGATGCTGGACGAAAGGTTTCCGTGACGGCACTGTCACTCCGGAGTCGTCACTGACGGCGTCAATGGACTGCCGTGTGAAACGGTCGGGATCGATAACCTTTTGAGCGGTAAACGGCGGTCGCTGCCAAAAGACAGCCGCACTGAGCTGCAGGCACAGGTTCGCGATCTGGCGGACCGGGTTCGCCGTGCCGAGGCCTTCAGCCGCCGTATCCAGGTCATCGAGTTGAAAGTACTCGAATCCGACAATCTCGTGGAAATGGTTCGGATCATGGACCGCGAATTGCGTCGCGAATTCGCTGCATCGTCGGTACACCTTGTGGTGGGGGATCCCGAGCATGAGCTGACAAGGCTGCTGGAAAGCGATGAATCCGGGCGAGAGGTGCTCGGCAAGCTCGTTGTTCCCAGTTACGAGGAAAGGATTTCCCCGCCCGCCACCTCCGGGGTGGTTACCGATCCCGCCTGGGTCGCGTCATTGGCTGATTTGCCGCCGCGGCTGGTAGAGCAATTCACGACAGCGGCGTCCCGGTTTGCGCTGCCGCTGGTGCGCCGCCGGGAGGTGGTTGGCTGCCTGCTGGTGATGGGTGATCGGCCGACTGATGTCGATCTTGATGAAGCCGGTGAGTTCCTGAACCGTTTTGCCGCCATTGTTGCCGTGGGACTGGAAAACGTCCTGAACTATGAGCGGTTGAAGCAGGCGGGCTTGACGGACCCGCTGACGGCCGTCAACAACCGCCGGTTTTTTGATCAGCGTAGTTTTGAGGAATCGTCCAGGGCGAAGCGGCTTGGCCAGACCCTTGCGGCCATGATGGTGGATGTCGACTTCTTCAAGCGGATCAACGACGAGCGGGGCCATCTGGCAGGAGACCGGGTGTTGAAACAGATCGCCTCTTTGCTCGCCGGGCGTATGCGCCACAGTGACGTTTTGGCGCGCTACGGCGGAGAGGAGTTCGTGTTGCTGCTGCCGGATACTCCCCTCGACGTGGCGATGGAAGTGGCTGAACGATTGCGGGTTGCCGTGGCCGAGCATGAGTTTGATGTCGACGCGGGAGAACCGCTTGGCGTGACGGTGTCGATCGGTGTGGCCGCCGGGGTTTTTTCCGGGCCGCGGGCTCAGACTCCGCTAGGACTCATATCAGCGGCGGATACTGCTTTGTACCGCGCCAAAGCGGGCGGCAGAAACCGCGTGGTCGCGGCGCCGGAGGGTAAGACCTCCGGTTAACGTCAGCGAAGCCTCACCCGAGGGCGCGTTGGCGGTTCCGCGCTCGCGCGCTGCGCGTGCCGTTGGCACCGTAGAGGGCCGGTTCGCTTAGCCCCAGGACCTCCAGACTCGCCGCCGTGTGCCTGTGCCAAAGAGCCAGGGTCGCGGCAATGCGGGTGTTGCGCCGCTGCAACTCGGTCAGGAGACCGGACCAGTGTTCGGGCAGCTTGGTCGGGTCGTCGGTCCGCAGGTGTTCATTCAAAGCAGCCTGTAATCCGGCCAGAACATCAGCCAGATCATTACAAGCCGCACCGAGTCGTTCCGGGTCCACCGGCTGGCAACTCGCGTCGATCGCGTCGTACGCCGATCGGGCGGATTCAAAGGCTCGTTCCAAGGTGTCCATGTCCCTGCCCGGCGATCTCAACTTGCCGAAGTTTTCCCATCGCTGAACAGCTGCTGATCCAACTGGAGCATTTTCTCGGCGATCGCTTCGGCATTCACCGCATACGTGCCGTTGTTGATTGCTGCCCGAACCGCCTCGACCTTTTGCCGGTCGACCGGTTCCCCGGCGCTGGCGGCTGTTTCCGACGCATGGCGCTGCAGTCCCGTATCGGTCAAGGTGACCCGGTCAGGGTGCGCAGAGCGGGCGTTCTGCGCGTCGCCTGCCGCGGTATGGGACTGATTCGGTTTGGTTTCCGGATCAGCCACGGACTGTGGCCGGACTTGAGAAATACTGCCGATATCGTTGGTCACGATGAAGTTGCTCCAAATAGACGTCTGAAACCGATTATCCAGTTCTCCGAAAAATATAACGAAGCCAGCGCCGGAT
>JAYZWP010000069.1:0-5851 GCA_036142245.1 Pseudomonadota bacterium
GGCGTTATTTGCCTCCCGACATTTCCAGCCGGAGCACGCCGTGCTCCGGAAAGTTCGGATTGTTCTCCAGTCGCGGAATCTCGAGCCGGCCCAGGGTCAGCAGGCCGTCCGCGAGGGGCTTGTTATCTTCATCGCCCTGGCGATGAAAACGGGTGACCCGTACCGAGTCGACACCCGGCACCTCCCTTGCAGCGGCGTAGAGCGCGCTCAGATAAACGGTCTGACCGAAACTGAACTCGTCCGGGTGGAACAGGGCGTGTTGACCGTCCGGCATCACCCCGCTGCCCAGCCGCACCAGTAGCGCTGCCCGCACGTCGCTGCGGAAATAACTCGGCGCCACGCAGATGAACAGATCGATCTCCAGGGAGACGTGCACCGGCTCGCGCAGCGCCAGATCATGACCCGCCATGCGGAAGCGCTCGATATGCCCTTTCAGATCGGCCCGGTACGCCGGGTCGAGCCGCGTCCCGCCGACCCGGTCGACTGTCGTGAAAACGGTGTGCCAGCTGCCGGTCCAGCGCAGGGTACCGGCCGCGCGCTGCACGCCGGGGTAGCGCTCCGTCACGCGGGCATAGTCATCCGGCGTCACGGCCCGCTCCTGGGTGCGAAAGGCGTGCGGGGCCCGCCGCCTGACATCGGCCATGGTTTCGGGGTTCACGCCGCCGCGCGCGGGCAACGGATTGATCACCCGGTCGATACTGCCGTTGGTGGTCACCACGTGGGCGATCGCTTCCGCCCCGACATTCCCCGCCGTGCCGTTGCCGACCCGATAGGTCGCGGTGAAGGTGGTGCCGGCGTTGGGGCGTTCGCCGTGGACGTCATCACCAAAGCGCAGCCGTGCCGAGCCGTCCTGCTCCACCTCGGCAACGAAGTGATGGTCCCCGCTGCCGCTGTTGAGCAGATCCCCGCGCGCCGCCCAGTTGTCGACCTGACCATCGTCATCGCAGACCAGCGAGACCTGCGGCATCACGTCAACCGTCTGCCAGCGGAAAGCCTCTGTCGCCGCGGCCTGCGGATCAAAAAAGAGCCGCTCAACCCGACGGCTGCCGGACTCCTCGATCACCTTGCGCACCGTCCCGGCGTGGGTCAGCGGCGCCTCCCCGAGACGGGGGCGAAACCGGGGTGGTACGGCAACCGGCGTCTGCGGGTTGCAGTGATCGGCATCCTTGTCGGCCGGGAAATGCAGCAATGGCGCCGGCACGGTGCCGATCGGCTCGTCGGCGAGGGTCCGGCCGTGATCCACGAGGAGCACGTTACCGAGCGCCAGGCTCACCTCTTCGATGAATTCGGCGCGGTGTTCCGGCGAGGTCTGCGCCGACAGGCAGAGCGGAAAGGGCAAGGCATCGCCTGCGTGCCAGCTGATCGCCGTGATCTCGGTGTCATCCAGGGGATCCAGCAGCGGCGACGCACCGTCGAATGCCTGGACACCGGTCAGCCGCACCGCGTGACGGTGCGCCATGTCGGCGTCCTCGACGCGCCCGGTGAGTGGACCCACCATCTCCTGAAAAATCAGCACATCACCCACCGCGAGGTCGGGATAGTGGCCCCGCAAGGTGGCCTGCGTCGCTCCGGCCGGCAGGCAGCAGCGCTGATCCCCCCAGGTGTAGAACGCCATCTCGTTGTGGGCGGCGTACAGGGTGGCGTCGTGCAGCGGTTCGAACCAGACCGGATTCTGGCGCAGCGCCTCACGCTCTTCCGGAGAGTCCGGCGTGATGCGGTCCGGCACCCCGGCTGCGCGGGTATAGAAGCGCACACTCTCCGCGGTGACCACCACCGGACCGGCGTTGACCAGCACCCGCAGCCAGGCGCGGGCATTGGCGCCGTTGTGCATCTGGTAGTCCACGAGACGCGCGTGGCGCTGCACGGAGACGCGCCGCCGCGCGGTGTGGAGATAGGCTTCGGTGGCGACGGCGTCCTGCCAGTAGCTCAGGTGGTCCCCGACATAGGCCAGCAACTCCGTCAGGGTGACGCCCAGATCCGCCGCGTTACGATCCCGCCAGTCCGGTTGCAGGGTGCTGAGCCGGTCGAGAATGCGTTGCCGGAAACCGGCGTAGTCCTTGGCCAGGTAGTCGATATCCGGTTCCGGTCGCGACGGCTCGTCACACTCAGTCGCGACCAGGCAGTCGAAGTCGGAAGGACATTCGGCCTTGAAGGAGAAATCGACAGCACTCAACCGCGGATCGAAATCCGGCAGCGGACCGTCGTCATCACTGTCGCGCACCAGCCGCAACCGGTACCCGGAAAAATCACCGCTGCGGTCGGTGCGTATCACCAATACGTTGGCCGCCTCGGCAAGGCCGGCGAACAAGGCCTGTTCCGCCGGGGTCGCCTCCGGCGGCGGCGTATCAGCGGCCGCGACCCAGAGCACGGCGATGGTGTCGACCCGCTCCCCGCCGACAATACGCACCTGCTCGACGCCGATGCCGGCGGGAACCGGCTTGAGCAGCCGCACCATCAGACTCTGCTGACGCGGACTGCCGGCGGGGGCGTCGTTATCCAGCACCTCCAGCCAGTCGATGCCGTTCAGGGTCGGATGGGCGTCCACCGCGGCGCGGCGGCGCTCGTCGCAGCAACGGTAGATCATGCGACCGTCTCCTGGGCGAAGGTCTCACTCACCCGCACCTGGCTGCGCCGCAGCAGGTAACGGACGGTGACGGTCAGGGTCGATTCGACCGCCGTGACCTCGACCTCCTCGACCTGGATCAGATTCCCCAGCCACTGCTGCAGCGCGCCCTGCACCAGAAACTGGGTGGTCGCGGCCAGTTCGGGACTGTTGGGGGCGAACACCAGTTCGCGCAGACCGCTGCCGAAGTCGGGGCGCATCACCCGCTCGCCCGGCGCGGTAAACAGCAGCTGTTCGATCAGGCCGCGCACGTGGGCCGCCTCATCGTCACCGCGGGTATGGCCGCGGCCGTCGAACTGATAAGGGAAGTGCAGATGAACCACGGTTTCAGCTCCCGATGACCCGGGTCTGCGCGACCGTCGGCAACAGCGGTGTGCCGTTCGGGGCGCAGACCGCCTGGCTGTCCATGAGCAGTACCGGCTGGCCGTTGGACATCACCCGGGTGGCGCCCACCACCCACTGGCCGGTGACGCAGGGCACCGGAGAGCCACTGACATTGAACGGACAGCCGGCCACGACGTACGGCGTGGTCAGCACCACCGACGGCTGGCCGCTGAGCAGCACGCGGGGATTCGGCGCCGCGGGGGTGGCCGTGCCGCCGTGGGCACAGAGCACCGTGGCGCCGAGGTGAAGTAGCGGGCCTGGCATGTCAGATTACCGTCAGGGCGCCGTTGTTGATGGTCACCGTCGGCCCCACCAGGGTGATCATGGCGCCCTTGCCGTTCTGGATGTAGATGCCGGTGTCGTTCACGATCAGCGTGGCGCCGGTGGCGCTCTTGAGCATGATGCCGCCGGTCGGTCCCGGCAGGTCGGAAATGGTGACGCCGTTCTGCAGCGGGGTTTGAAAGGTGATGGCCGGCACACCCGGGGGCGTCGCCAGCGACAGCGCCGGCACCTCCGCCGCGCTACCCCAGAAGCAGCCGACCCAGATCGGGTAGTCCGGATCCCCCTGCTCGAACTCGACCCAGACGCCGGAGCCGATCACCGGCAGCGCCATCATGCCGTTCTGCAGCCCGGCCAGCGGCACACAGGGCATCGCCCAGCTGGCCGGCACCAGCCCGGCGACATCCGGCACCTGGATCTGCAGCCGACCCTGCTGCATCGGGTCGACATTGTTCAGCACCACGCCGCGGTACTTGCCGAAGTACTTCTTGCCCTGCTCGTCACTCACGGCACCACCTTTGGCGTAATGGAAACCAGCCCGTTGCGGGTGAGGTTGAAGCGTTGTTTGAATTCGCCGCGCTTCAACGTGCTGGTGACGCTCTCCACGTAGTAGAGCCCGTCGTAGGCCACCCCGGCACCACGCACCCCCACCAGATTGCGCGCCTTGAGCAGACGCCCGTAACGCAGCACGTCGAGACTGCCGTTGGCGCTGACGGCATCCTGGGAACGGCCCGCCTCCGCCACCCCGCGCGCCAACGCCTGCGCCGGGTTGAGTTTCGCGGTGTCCTTCATCACCTTGAGGTTGGCGATGGGCGCCGGCAGCGCGCCCAGGGGCGGCTGCAGCGGGTTGAGGTTGGGCACCGGAATCGGGATCGGCACCCGGGTCATCTGGTTCTGGATGAACACCACCGGCAGTACTCCCTTGGTGGGGTCGAAACTGAACTTCAGGGACTCGACATTGGTGTGCGCGTCCATGTCGATGTTCAGGGCGGGCTGCGGCGGGCCGACCTTGATCTCCGGACCGAAATAGGCGACGTTGGTCCCGGGCGCCGGACCGGGCTCGACATAGAACACGTAGCCGACGTCGTCGGCGAGTTTCTTCAGGTAATCGAGATCGGTGCCCTGGTGGGCGGGAATCCGCTCCACCGGGATCGGAATGTCCGGGAAGAGCACCGGAATCGGCATCGGGATCAGACCGAAAGCCGCATATTTGGCGCAGATCAGCGCCACCCGCGCTTCGATCGGCATGGCCGGATAGGGCAGCCCGCTGAAGTCGAGCATGTCCATCACCTTGGTGAGGTCTTCCCCGGTCAGGGTCACGGTCCCCGGCGCTCCGTTCTGTCCCGGCTGCACTTCGACATTGGTCATGACCCCGTCGAACAGCGATTGCGGCGCGCCGTTGATGGTGACGATCAGCAGCACCCGCAGCGGCGGCGTCCCCACCGAGGTGTTCTGCCCCGCCGCCAGGACGAAGATGGTGTTGAGTTCCGAGCGGCTGTTGAACTGGAAGGTCATCTGAAAACCGCTGACCCGGCCCGCCGCCGTGGTCACCTCGACACTGTCCAGGGCATCGACCACCTTGCGCGGCACCGGCACCGGCACCACCGGACCGACCAGCAGCGTCAGATGTATCCCCTTGTTCACCTCAGCGACACCTGCCCGTCAGCCCTCGCCGGAGTCATCGACACCGCCCGGGATCCCTTCCGGCAGGGTGACCCGCAGCACTTCACCGGGCTGCTCGATCAACGCATCCGGGCGCATGGCGCCATTGGCATCACACAACCGCCAGTACTGCTCCGGGTCACCCAGGTAGCGCGCCGCCAGATTGTCGAGCCGGTCGCCGTGGACGACGGTGTGTTCCTGCAGCAGCGCGAAACGTTCCGGCGGCGGTACGAAACGGCGCCGCACATAGGTCACCGGCTGCCCGTCCGGCCGCGTCCACTGTGCCGTTTCCAGGCCGTGGTAGCGGCTGGTCGGCGGAAAGGCGCTGGTTTCCAGCCCGTTCGCCTGGCGAAAGGCTTTCAATGGATCGGTCATGAAATACCTCCGATGCCGAGCCGGCCGAGATCGACCGGACTCACCTTGCCGGCGAGCTGTTCCTTGGTTTGCAGATAGGCCATGAACAGGCTGCCCCCCTTGTGGTTGAAGCCGAGGTCGTCCACGGTGAGCACCTTCAGACTGAGGCTCACCTTGGCGCGGATCGGGTTCAGCGCCGGATCGAACGCCTCCTCGGTAATGCTGAAACTGCTCACCTGGACCGGCACGACGCGGCTCTTGCTCCAGACGAACAGCGCCAGCAGAGACTCCATGGGCGCGATCTCCAGCGTGCCTGCGTCCGCCAGACTGCTGTTGTCCAGCAGCTGTCGGCTGGTCGGATGCACCAGCGCCTCCAGCAACGCCAGCTGCGGCTGAATTCCGTATTGGACGGTGTTTGCGTGATCCCGCGGCGTTTCGAGCTGATCGGCGGCATCGATCTCCGCCTCCAGGGAGAGTGTTTCCGTGGCGGGGCCGGTCAGGCGCAGCGGCTCCGAGCGATCCCCCTCCCCCAGGGTCTTCGGCTGCAGC
>JAYZWP010000070.1:0-3929 GCA_036142245.1 Pseudomonadota bacterium
CCCCCACTGTTTCACCGGATTCTGCAGAACCGCATTGTCGATTCGCAACGCCGCGCCGGGGTGCTCCGGCGGCGGATCGGGTGGCTGCCGACCAACGACAACGATGAAGACCCGTGGCAACAGGTCATGGATACGGACGACGGCGATCCGTTTGGCGTCGTAGCCGGGGAGCGGGCGGCGCAGTTGCTGGAGACGGCGGTTGGAGAATTACCCGAACGACAGCGGCAAGCCTTCCTGTTGCGTGTGTGGGAGGGACTCAACGTCGCCGATACGGCTACCGCGATGCGCTGTTCGCAAGGCAGCGTGAAAACACACCTTTCCCGAGCGATGGGCAGGCTTCGGGAGCGTCTTGGAGACCACTGGCATGACTGAATCCTGGGAATCGGATGTCCCCCTCGGCGCGGACCCGCTGGCGCGACGCGCCCGGGAAATGCTGGATGAGAGCGCGGCACAACTGGACGGCGTGACTCTGGCGAAACTGCACCAGGGACGCAACCGGGCCATTGCGCGAGTCACCCGTTCCCGGCGGTGGCTCAGGCTGCGCCTGCCGGGTGCCGCGTTGGCGGCGACGGCGGCCCTGGCGGCCTTGCTCCTGCTGCCGGTGGAGCAGGAGCAGGTACTGCGTGAACCCCCGCTGGTGACGGAGGACCTGGATCTGCTGGTGGG
Organism: Pseudomonadota bacterium; assembly: GCA_036142245.1. Taxonomy (GTDB): domain Bacteria; phylum Pseudomonadota; class Gammaproteobacteria; order Immundisolibacterales; family Immundisolibacteraceae; genus JAYZWP01. The sequence continues at coordinate 667 of JAYZWP010000070.1, forward strand.
GATGGAGGAACTGGATCAGATCGAAGAGATAGAGTTCTACGACTGGTTGGCCCACCAATCCAATGCGACCTGACGTCTGGGAGAAACGCGGATTCACAAGGTGCCTGCTAAACCAAGCTGCTTCCCCCGAACCCTGACGGCACTGCTGCTGCTTGCCGCCTGGTCGATACCGGCATCGGGTATCGAGTTCGGTGACCTGTCCGAGGCGCAGCAGCAGATACTGGCACCGCTGGCCGACGACTGGGATGACCTGCCGGCGGACCGCCAGGAGCGGCTGATGCGCAGCGCGGAGCGGTGGCAGTCGCTGTCACCCGCGGACCGCGAGAAGATGCAACGGCGCTTTGAGCGCTGGCGCGAGATGGACCCGCAACAGCGGCGCCGGATACGCGACAATTTCGAGCACTTGCAGGACCTTCCGGCAAACGAGCAGGAGCGAATTCGACGCGAGATGCAGCGCTTTCGGCAACTGCCCGAAGCGGAGCGGCGTGCCTTGCGCGAGCGCTGGCGCGAACAGCGCCCGGATCCATCCCGCCCTGCTTCCGGGCCGTATCCCCCCGGCCGGCAACGCCACAGCGAAAGTCCCCCGCCGCAACGCCCCCGTTGAGCGCCCGGCCACACGGGTCGCGTATCATCTGGCGGGCCAGGCGCAACAGAAGCGGCGCAAGGCGCGCTAGAATCGGCGCACTCCGCGCAGACTTTTGTCACCGGTCTCGGGCCACCGGTGACGCGCGGTTGGACAGCCAAAACACACCATTCGAGGAGACTGCACCCCAATGACGGCGATGGTTGCCGCCACGGGACTCACCAAACGGTTCGGCGATTTTGTCGCCGTGGATGACCTGAGTTTCGCCGTGAACCGCGGTGAGGTGGTGGGTTTTCTGGGCCCCAATGGCGCCGACAAATCCACCACCATGAAGATGATCACCGGCTACCTGGCACCCACGCGGGGCAGCGTGAGCGTGTGCGGGCTGGATCTGTTCCGGGAACCGATTGCGGTGAAATCGCAACTGGGTTATCTGCCGGAGGGCGCACCGCTGTATGGCGACATGACGCCGCGGGGACTGCTCGATTTCGTCGCCGATGCGCGCGGCCTGAGAGCCGCCGACAAGAGGCGGCGGATCGATGCCGCGGTGGCCCGGATCCAGTTGCAGTCGGTGCTGCACCAGCCGATCGAAACGCTTTCCAAGGGATTCAAGCGCCGGGTTGGGCTGGCCCAGGCGATCCTGCACGACCCGCCGGTGCTGATCCTGGATGAGCCCACCGACGGCCTGGATCCGAACCAAAAACATGAGGTACGCCACCTGATCCAGGAGATCGCGGCGGACAAGGCGATCATCATCTCGACCCATATCCTGGAAGAGGTCGACGCCATCTGCACCCGGGCCATGGTGATCGCCCGCGGCAAGCTGCTGGTGGACGGCACACCCCGCGATCTGGTGACCCGCTCCAGCACCTTCAACGCGGTGGAAATCGTGCTGCAGGACCCGGCACTTGGCGAAGCGGTGCAGGCTGCGCTGCAGGCGCTGCCGGGTGTGGATGCGGTCAGCGCCGGCACGGTTGCGGGTCAGCGCCGGCTGGTTGCGCGGCCGGCCCGGGGCGTACTGATCATCGAACCGGTGCAGACGCTGCTGCGAGAAAAAGGGTGGCAGGCGGAGCAGATCCGGGTGTTGCCGGGCTCCCTGGATGAGGTGTTCCGGGATCTCACCAGCCAGGTCGGCGGCGAGGCAACCCGGTCATGAAGAACCTGTGGGTGGTAACGCGGCGTGAGCTGGCCGGGTATTTCCTGACACCTCTCGCCTACATCTTTATCGTGATTTTTCTGTTCCTGAATGGCGTGTTCACTTTCTATCTCGGCAACTTCTTCGAGCGGGGCCAGGCGGACCTGCAGCCGTTCTTCGAGTTTCATCCCTATCTGTATCTGATCCTGATCCCGCCGGTGGCGATGCGGCTGTGGGCCGAGGAGCGCAAGACCGGCACGCTGGAACTGCTGATGACCCTGCCGATCACGCTCTGGGACGCGGTGCTCGGTAAATTTCTGGCGGCCTGGTTGTTCACCGCCACCGCGCTGGCACTGACGTTCCCGATCTGGCTGACCGTCTCCTATCTGGGGGATCCGGATCACGGCATCATTCTGGCGGGTTATGTCGGCAGCCTGCTCATGGCGGGCGCTTACCTGGCCATCGGCGCCTGCGTCTCGGTGCTGACCAAGAATCAGGTGATCGCGTTCGTCATCACGGTGGTGATCTGCTTTCTGTTCGTGGTGAGTGGCTTTCCCATCGTGCTCGATTTTTTCTCCGCCTGGGCGCCGCCCTTGCTGGTCGAGGCGATCGCCGGGCTGAGCTTCCTTACCCATTTCGACGCCATCACCAAAGGGGTGATCGACCTGAAGGACGTGATCTACTTCCTCACCCTGATCGCCTTCTGGCTGTACGCCAACGCGGTGATGGTCGAAGCGAAAAAAGCGGGATAGGGAACGAGGGACGCTAGACGATGAATCGTGGACTCCTTTCCGCATCCGCCCTGACCCTGGCGCTGATCCTGCTGCTGGCGCTCAATATCCTGAGCGGCCTGTCGCTGCGCGGCGCCCGGATCGACCTGACCGAGGACCGCCTGTACACCCTGACGGACGGGACCCTGCAGGTGCTCGATGAGTTGCAGGATGAGGTCACCCTGAATTTCTATTTTTCCGCCGAGGCGCTGCGGGATGTGCCCAACATCAAGTCGTACGCGATGCGGGTGGAGGAATTGCTCAACGAATACGTCAACCACGCCGACGGGCGGCTGCGTCTGAACGTGGTGGACCCCGAGCCCTTCTCCGACGCGGAGGATCGCGCGGTGCAATTCGGCATCCGCGGCATTCCGCTGAACGATGTCGGGGACGTCGCCTATTTCGGTCTCGCGGGAGTGAACACCACCGACGGCGAGGAGGTGATCCCGTTCTTCCATCCCAGTACCGAAGATACGCTCGAGTACGAGATCACCCGGCTCATCTACAACCTGGACCGGCCGGGCAAGAAAGTGGTCGGCATCATCTCTCCCCTGCCGCTTGACGGGCGCGTGCCAAACATGCCCCCCAACGCCCAGGCGGGTCCGGTCTGGACGGTGCTTGAACAGGTCCGGGAGGTGTTTGACACACGGCTGCTGCGGGACGAGCAGATCGACCGGATTGCGGATGACATCGACCTGCTCATGCTCGCCCACCCCCGCGAGCTGAGCGAACGCACGCTGTACGCGATCGATCAGTTCGTACTGGGCGGCGGCCG
>JAYZWP010000071.1:0-8055 GCA_036142245.1 Pseudomonadota bacterium
TGGCCGGTTTCTGCCGCAACTGCCTATCGAAATGGTATGTCGCGGCAGCGGCGGAACGCGGCCTGGACCTCGACTACGATGCGGTTCGAGAGCAGGTCTATGGGATGCCCTACAGCGAATGGAAGGAGAAGTACCAGAACTGAGTACCAGAAGTGACCGACCCGTGGGTTGCCGCGCCGCGCGGGATCCCGAAGCGTCAATCACCCCTGCTAAAGTGCGCCGCAGTGACCCGCTGCCTGCAAGCAGTCCCGGCCGCGGAGCTGTATTTGACGGTTTCGCCCACGCACCTTTGATTCAGGGCGGGGAAACTCCCCGCCGCCGCGGCTGATCTGCCGGAGAAACTGAGTAATGAACGAACAGAAGACCCGAAACACCGCGCCGCGACCCGAATCCATACACCGTATCCTGGTGCCGGTGGACTTTTCCGACTCCACGCGACACACGATTCGTTACGCGAAGTCGCTGGCCGACAAGTTGGGCGCGCATATTCACCTGCTGTACGTGGTGCCAACCACTCTGGTTCCTCTGGAGGCCTACGAACTCACGCCCGATTACGGCACCCTGGTGAAATGGGGCGAACAGAATCTGGCCAAGTTGCAGGAGGAACTGTTCGCCGATGCCGCGCAGGTGTCGTGCGAGGTGAAAAATGGTCACCCGCCCCAGGAGATAATCGACGCCGCGCAAGACGGCGGCTGCGATCTGATCGTCATGTCGACCCACGGTCATGGCGGCGTGCGTCATCTGCTGATGGGCAGCACCACGGAAAAGGTCGTGCGGCTCTCGTCGATTCCGGTCCTGACCCTGCACGGCACGAAACGGTAACCGCGCCGAGTCGCCCCCAGGAGATGCAGCCCCGGACCTACCGATATCTCGGATGAGTTGCGCCAAGCGACCCCGGGGACAGCGCACCGACAAGGTGCTCTCTCAAAAAATCCGTAGTATTCAGGGAGTTACTCCCTCGACGCTCCCGACGGCATGTTATATCCTCGACCGCCGAGGCGATCGGCTCTGGTTTAGGAATTTATGGCAACCGCAAGTCCAACGGTAACGCTGTCCGGGCTATCCCGCTGTCTTGTAGCGGAGGGACTGCTGGACGAAGCTGCAGCAATGCGGGCCAACGAGGCCGCAGCGAAGGAAAAAATTCCCCTCGTCACCCACCTGGTGTCGAAGAACATCGTCGATGCCACGGCGCTGGCCAGCGCCGCAGCCAAGGAATTCGGTATTCCGCTGTTCGACCTCAGTTCCATGGACATGGAGGTCGCGGCGACGAAGCTGGTCGGCGAAGGGCTGATTCGAAAACATCACAGCCTGCCCTTGTTCAAGCGCGGCAACCGCCTGTTCGTCGCGGTGTCCGACCCCACCAACTTTCAGGGTCTGGACGAGATCAAGTTCAATGTGGGGATGAATACCGAGGCGGTACTCGTCGAGGAAAACAAACTCACCACCGTGATCGAAAAGGTGCTGGAGGAACAGGAGTCCACCCAGCTCGACGATATCGGTGACGACGACCTCGACGACCTGGACATCGTCAGCGACGAGGATTCCCGGGAAGACGGCATTTCGGACGCGGACGTGGATGATGCGCCCGTGGTGCGCTACGTCAACAAACTGTTGCTCGATGCCATCAACAAAGGTGCTTCGGATCTGCACTTCGAGCCGTATGAGAAGCGCTATCGCGTTCGGTTCCGCGTCGACGGAGTGCTCAAGGAGGTCGCCTCCCCACCGGTGAACATGGCGAACAAGATCGCGGCCCGTATCAAGGTCATTTCCCGCCTGGACATCTCCGAAAAACGGGTTCCCCAGGACGGGCGGATCAAAATGAAGATTTCGCGTAACCGGTCGATCGATTTTCGCGTCAGCACCTGCCCGATGCTGTTCGGCGAGAAGATCGTGATGCGTATCCTCGACCCCAGCAGCGCCTCCCTGGGCATCGAGATGCTGGGTTACGAACCTGAACAGCAGCGCCTTTACGAGGAAAACCTCTTCAAACCCTACGGCATGATGTTGATCACAGGACCGACCGGCAGCGGCAAGACCGTGTCGCTGTATACCGGCATCAACATGCTGAACCAGCCCGGCGTGAACATCTCCACGGCCGAAGACCCGGCTGAAATCGTGCTGGAGGGTGTGAATCAGGTCAACGTAAACGTCAAACAGGGACTCACCTTCGCCGCCGCTTTGAAGTCATTCCTGCGTCAGGACCCGGATGTGATCCTCATCGGCGAGATTCGTGACCTGGAAACCGCGGAAATCGCCATCAAGGCGGCACAAACCGGCCACATGGTGATGGCCACTCTGCACACCAATGATGCGCCGCAGACCATCAACCGCATGATCCAGATGGGGGTGCCTCCGTACAACATCGCCTCGGCTCTGAACCTCATCGTTGCCCAGCGGCTGGCCCGCCGACTCTGCAAACACTGCAAGCAGCCCGTCGAAATCCCACACGAGGCGCTGCTCAAGGAAGGCTTCACGGAACAGGATCTGGCGGAGACGTTCCAGATTTATGCTCCTAAAGGCTGTGACCAGTGCGCCGACGGCTACAAGGGACGGGTCGGGATCTATCAGGTAATGCCCATTTCGGACGAAATGGCGCGTCTGATCATGACCGAGGCGACATCCCTGGAGCTGGCGGCGCAGGCGGAAAGAGAAGGCATACCTGATTTGCGCATGTCCGGTCTGAAAAAAGTGAAGGACGGGCTCACCAGCCTGGAAGAAATCAACCGCGTCACGATCGAATAACCATGGCCACCAAAGCAGCAGCGGCGCAGCCGCGGAAACTCCATACCTTCGTCTGGAGCGGAAAGGACAAAGCCGGAAAAAAGCAGAAAGGGAAGATCAAAGGCACCGATGCCGCCCTGATTCGCACCCAGTTGCGTCAGCAAGGGATTCTCAGCCCCCGGATCAACAAGGAACTGGCGCTGTTCGGGGAGCGCAAGAAAAAGATCACCGCGAAGGACATCACCATCTTCTCGCGACAGATGGCCACCATGATGGACGCGGGTGTACCCATGGTCATGGCGTTCGACATTGTCGGCAAGGGCCACGAAAACCCGAGCATGTCCGAGTTGATCATGAACATCAAAGCGAGCGTCGAGGGGGGCAGCACCTTCGCCGACTCACTCGCCAAACACCCCCTGCATTTCGATGAACTCTACGTGAACCTCGTCAACGCGGGTGAGCAGGCGGGTATCCTCGATGACCTTCTGGACAAACTGGCCGTCTATCTCGAGAAGACCGAGGCCCTGAAAGGCAAAATCAAATCCGCCCTCTTCTATCCCGCGGCGGTGCTGGTGGTCGCCTTCATCGTGACCCTGATTCTGCTGCTCTTCGTCATTCCGCAGTTCGAGTCCCTGTTCGAGAATTTCGGCGGCGAGCTGCCGGCGCTGACGCAAATGGTCATTCGCCTATCCGAAGTCGTGCAGCAATGGTGGCTGGTGATGTTGGTGGCCATCGGCGGGATCATCGGCGGCGTGACACAGGTGAAAAAACGGTCGATTAAATTCAACCACTTTCTGGACCGGATGTTTCTGCGCATACCGGTGCTGGGCGAGATCATCGAGAAGGGCACCATCGCCCGCTTCGCGCGCACCCTGTCGACGATGTTCGCGGCCGGTGTTCCACTGGTGGAGGCGATGGAATCCGTGGCCAAGGCGTCCGGAAATATCGTCTTTTACGAGGGAATCATGAACATCCGCGATGAAATCTCCACCGGAACCACGCTGCAGCAGGCCATGGACCGAACCGGTCTGTTCGGGAACATGGTGGTGCAGAGGGTGGCCATCGGTGAGGAGTCAGGTTCCGTCGACGCGATGTTGGCCAAGGTGGCCGATTTCTACGAAGAGGAAGTGGATAACCTCGTCGAAGCCCTCACCAGCATGCTGGAGCCGCTGATCATGGCGTTTCTCGGCGTGGTGATCGGCGGCCTGGTGATCGCCATGTATCTGCCGGTATTCAAGATGGGTAGCGTCATCTGACGACATCCTGATCGCCCTGATATACCTCCTCACATTGTCGGTTCGCCCTGCTGATCGCACCAGGGTCACCGGCTTAAACCGCAAGGACCACGCCTCCCTGTGGACCTGATCGCTATTCTGGGCAACGAGCCGGTCTGGTTCGCTTGGTGTCTGCTGCCGCTTGGCCTGGTGGTCGGCAGCTTCCTGAATGTGGTGATTCACCGGTTGCCAAGAATGCTGGAGCGCGCCTGGACCACGCAGGCCAGAGAATTCCTGCATCCGGACCAAACACCCGAGCCAAGGGAACCGTACAATCTGTCGACGCCGGGGTCTTCCTGTCCGCACTGCGGCGCGCCGGTACGTCCGTGGCACAACATCCCGGTTTTCAGCTATCTGGTGCTCAGGGGACGCTGCCACCAGTGCGCAAAACGGATATCGATCCGTTATCCGGTCGTCGAACTGCTGACCGGGCTGTTGACCATGGCGGTGGCCTGGCGATTCGGCGTGTCGTGGCTCACGGTTGGATTTCTCGCCTTGACCTGGTCGCTGATCGCGCTGTCGGCAATCGATCTCGACACATTGCTATTACCGGATGTCATCGTCCTGCCAATGCTTTGGGCCGGGTTGCTGTTCAATCTCTGGATCGAGTCCGTACCGCTCAAGTCGGCGGTATTAGGGGCTGCCTTCGGCTACCTGCTGCTCTGGAGCGTCTACCACCTGTTCCGTCTTGTCACGGGCAAGGAGGGAATGGGCCACGGCGACTTCAAGCTGCTGGCAATGCTGGGCGCCTGGCTGGGCGTTTCCAGTCTGCCGGGGATCATCCTGCTCTCATCCGTGATCGGCGCCGTGATTGGCATTGCCTTGATCGCCCTTACACGGCGAGAGGCGGCAGCCCCCCTGCCCTTCGGTCCGTTTCTCGCCGGCGCTGGGTGGGTCATTATGATGTGGGGCGATGCGATCAATACGCTGTACCTGAACGGCGCGCTGGCGGGCTGAACAATGCCCTTCGTCGTGGGTGTCACCGGGGGAATCGCAGCCGGAAAATCGACGGCAACGGATTTCTTTGCCGCCCGAGGAGTCCCGGTGCTGGATGCCGATATCGCAGCCCGGGAAGTGGTCGCCCCAGGCAGTCCGGGGCTAGCGGCGGTCCGCAGCGCGTTCGGCGATGCGGTCATCGCGGCCGACGGTAGCCTGGATCGGCGTAAATTACGTGCACTGATCTTCGCGGACGATAGCCGCCGCCGCACCCTCGAACACATCCTGCACCCGCGGATTCATGCCCGAATCCGTCAACAGCTGGCAAAGCTCGATGCGCCGTGGGTCATCCTGAGCGTCCCGCTGCTGGTCAATTCGGAGCTGCGTGAACTGATCCATCGCACCCTGGTAATCGATGCCGAGCCGGAAGTTCAGATCAAACGGGTCATGGCCCGGGACGATATCGACGCGGATCAGGCCGGTAAGATACTGGCTGCCCAGTCAACCCGGGAGGAACGCCTCGCGATCGCCGACGACGTAGTGGATAACAGCGGCGACCCGCAGGCTCTCACCGCGCAACTGGAACGACTGGCAAACTTGTACGATCGACTCGCGGCGACCCACCCGCGGTCCGGCGAATCCCGTTATTAGACACAACTTCCAGACACACCTTAATTCTTAGGCACACTCTCCGGTGACGGACCTTATCTGCTATGAGCAACCGCTGAACGAGCGGCTGCGCCTGTTCCTGCGCCTCGATCATCTGTTTCAGTCCGTGTTCCAGCAGACGGCTGGAACATCCGAATGGCAGACGCGCTGGGTCATCGAAGGGCTGCTGGACCTGATGGAGCTGGTCGGACGCGGTGATGTCAAGAGCGAACTGGTCAAGGAACTCGAGCGCCTGGCCGGGAGCCTCACCGCTCTGGAGAGGATGCCGAACGTGGATTCGGCGCGGCTGGAAAAGATCCTGACGAACATGGATGCGCTGATCGATCGTCTCCACGCCGAGGGCCCCACCCCCGCCACGGCCCTCAACCGGTCGGAACTGCTCGCCGGACTGCGCCGCAGACACCATATTTCAGGCGGAAAATGTGACTTCGATCTGCCAATTTTTCATTTCTGGTTGAAGCAAGATCCCGAGTCGCGCGCGGCGGATGTGCAGCGCTGGCTCGATTCCCTGGAATCGCTGCGGCTTGGGGTGCAGTTGGTCCTGAAATTGATCCGCGAGTCGGCAGGATTTGCCGAGGAGTTCGCCGAAGCCGGGTTCTTCCAACGTGCTCTGGATGCCAACCGGGCGAACCAGCTGCTGCGCGTGGGGTTGGATCGGAACGGCGGGCTGTTCCCCGAAATCAGCTCCGGCAAACATCGCTTCGCCATTCGTTTCATGGAATACAGTGAAAGCGAGCGCCCCAGACAGACCGAGTCGCGCGTCGGGTTCAGACTGAGTTGTTGCAGCCTTTGACCAAGGCTGGCGGTTCGCCGAGATTTCTTGCCGCGTGGTTCAGCTTCATAAACCGAGCGCACGGTTCAGAGACGACGCCTGCGCGGTGGAAAGCCCGGCACAAGCGATGTAGCTGTTGAGTAACCGTCGACGACGCTCCCCCGCCAACAGAATGCCGTCTTCCGCGTGCTTTACCAGGGGGGCAAAGTTGCGCAAACGCCGGCGCAAGCCCAGCGACCTGCGCCGCCAGCGCAGATCCGCCACATCGATCAGCGCCAGCGTGCCGCTGTCGGTACGCAGCACGTTGCCCAGGTGCAGCGAGCGGAAATAGATTCCCTGACCATGCAGCGACGCGAACAGTCGTCCGAGATGCTCCATCAGGTCGACTTCGTCGCGGTTACGCTGCAGGATCTCACGAACTGTCGTGCCGGAAATTTTCTCGTAGATCACCAGATGACGGCCCCGCTGCGGACAGTGATACAGCGCTTTGACCCGGGGCGCCTGGATGCCGACGGCCCGCAGCCGAGCGGCGTTGCGCACGAAGCGGACGGCGTAGGGACGTAAAATGGCCGACGACACCAGACGCTTGCGACGAAACAACTTCACCATCAGCGAAGGCTCTACGGCAATAACCTTCGGACCAAACGCATCCTTTTCCACGACTTCACCCCAGGTCGTGAGGCGAACGAATTCGGCGGCATCTATGGTGCGTTTCTCTATCTCGTGCATGGTGCGATCATAAGCAATCCGGTGCGGGTTTCGGCGCCGGGGACCCGCCGGATAACATCTTTTGGCTCCAATCAATGAAGCGCCATCCGCTGCTGCCTGCGCATCCTGTGTATACGGCGCTGCTGTACCTGTGTCTGCCAGCCATATTGCTGCGACTGCTGTGGCGCGCGCGGCGTAATCCCGGGTATCGACAGCGCTGGGGGGAGCGATTCGGATTTGGCGCGGGTACGACGCGTGGGGTCATCTGGGTCCACGCCGTATCGGTGGGAGAGGTCAATGTCGCAGTTCCGCTGATACAGCGACTCAAGACGGAATTTCCCGGTACGCCGTTGCTACTGACCACCACCACGCCCACCGGCTCAGATCAAGCGTTACGGCGATTCGGCACCTCCGTGCTGCACCGGTACTTACCATATGACGCCCCGGGCGCGATCCGGCGATTTTTGAACCGCTATCAGCCAAGGTTCGGTGTCATCCTGGAGACGGAGTTGTGGCCCAATCTTTCGGCGGCCTGTGCAAGACGAGGCACGCCCCTGTTCCTCGCCAACGCACGCCTGAGTGACCGCTCCTTCGGCGGTTATCGTCGGTTGTCCCGCACGACACGCCGCTGCCTGCGGCGCTTCCAGGGAATCTTCGCGCAGAGCGAGCAGGACGCCGTGCGGTTTCGCGATCTGGGTGCGACGCCTGTCACGGTCCGCGTCACCGGCAATATGAAATTTGATGACACCGTCGACACCGACCCGGATCGGCAGGAAGCGTTGCAAGCCGCCCTGCGCACGGCCAACCGCCCGGTCTGGATCGCCGGCAGCAGCCACGCCGGGGAGGAAGAGCAGCTCCTCGCCGCCCATGATCGTCTGCGTGAAACCCATCCCGACGCGCTGCTCATCCTGGCGCCGAGGCATCCGGAGCGCTTCTCCGACGTTACTGCCCTGCTGGAAAAGCAACATACGCCCT
>JAYZWP010000072.1:0-10224 GCA_036142245.1 Pseudomonadota bacterium
GTGAGCTAACTGACTATTCAAAAGTGCTTGATTTGGTTCCTCTTCGTTTTCATCCTCTGGTTCTCCGTACGTTCGTTGGATATCTCGCGACCAAGCCTTGGCCTCTTCGTCGGAGACTCCCTTTTCGAGTAACCTGGAATAAATCCACTCCAAGCCAATCCTTTTGGTGCGGGTACCGATTAAAGTTTCGGGATAATCAAAAAAGGTTTTGAAAAGCTCGGAAGTCCGCCATGCTCGCTTCAGGCTCTGTGACGATATACGCAGTCGCAAAGCCTCGCCCACCAGGGCGGTCTTGGGTCGTCCGGTGTCGTCGCGGTTCAGGTTGGCCGGTGGATAGCTGGTCAACAGGTGGAGTTGTAAAAAACGTTTCATGAATTCCATCTCCCTTTAGGTGGTTTGTCGTTGAATCAGTCGGTGCCTTTCTGCGGCCAGTCGTAGTCGTAAGCCCAGCGCTTCTTCACCGCATCACCCCAATAGACCAGATCGTTGGCCAGCGCGACGAGGTTGATCTGGTGTTTCACCAGCGGCAGGGCCCGGCGCAGGCCGGTATAGAGCGTATCGAGGTCCGGCGATTCCAGCAGGCGCTGAAAGCGCATCGGACTTAACGCCGGCCGCTCGCTGCCGTCCCGGGCACTCATGGTTGCCGACGGCGTCCGGGTGTCATCGGCCTTGACGTGAGCCAGTAACCCGACAACGGCCGCAAGGCGGTCGTTCTGGGGCTCACTCGCGGTCTCGGGCCAACCGGCTTCCAGCAGCCGCCGATAGGCGCGCTGATAGGCCGGCGTCAAGGTAACAGCGGTGATATTTGCTGCGCGGCGCAGCTCCGCCCGCGCCGCGCGATCGTGCTCCAGTCCTCCCCACCAACGGCGCAGCGCGCCGCGTAGTTGTTCGTCACGGTGAAAATTCATGGTCATTGGTCCTCCCTGCGCCTAGGCGGCTTTCCTGCTGGATCCAGTGTTTTTCGGCGGCAACCCGAGCGCACTGCGCATCTTCTTGCCGCCGAAATTACGCTTGAGTTGCCGAAAAGCCTGCGCCACACGGCGCGGATTCTGGCGCTCGACGACACCGGCACCGACAAACTCCGAGTCGAAGAGATCCAGGGCAGCACGGTGCAACTGATCGAGCCATGCCTCGGCAAGCGCCTGCTCATCAAGATCGCCATCGACCCGGGCCGCCTCGATAAACTGGCGCAGTTGGCGGTAGAAGGGTGCTTCGGTACGGCTCCAGAAACTGGCGTCGATCATGCCGAAATCGCCGCGGGCTTCATCCCCAAACCAGGCCTGCTTCACGGCCGTGCGCAGAAAAAGCAGCCCCATTTCCGCGCCCGCCAGCCAGAAGCGCACCGCCTCCTCCACCCGCCGCTGAGCACTCGGCGCGCACTGCGGCAGACCATACAGGGGCAGGCTCGATTCACACCAGGCGCGCGCCTTCATGTTGTCCATGTCGTAACCGAACGCCCAGAGCCGGAGTTGGCCATCCCCTTCCGTCATCCGTTTGGTGACCACGCTTGCCGCGCGATAACGCTTCTTGGCATCACTCGCCACACCGAGCACCCAGCCAAGCCAATGGCGGTAGCCGAATCCACTCGGTTGCGGGTGTTGAGGCAGCCACTCCTCTTTGTTTTCGTAATAGGGAGACAGTGGATGGAGCCAGGCGCCTTTATAGTTGAGGCCATAATTCTTGGTGACATAGCGCTGAACGAGCCGATTCGATGCCCGGCCGCAGATGCTGCATTCACCCTCGCCGGTCTTTTCCAGGTCGAGGCGGATGCGCCGCGGCATTGCCCAGAACACGTGCGCCGCATGTACCTGCACGGGGGCAAGTTCCCCCTTGGGTTTCTGCAGCGCGGAGATATCGGTCAGCCAGGGGAAGGTTCGATAGAGATCATCCGGCTCGATATCGCTCTGGTTCCGCTCGAAGGCGGGACGATCCAGCACGTTCAGCCAGAGGTCGTGCCACAGGCTACGGGAGGGCTGGCACGCGACCAGGGTGGTCAAGGGTCCGCCACCGCGTAATCCGGTGCGATGGCCGGCTCCACCGGACGGGGCGTTGATCTGCAAAGTGAGCAACGCAGCAGCCGCGCAGCAAGGACAGAGCCCAGTGACATGACCGCGTTTGACGAAGTGATCCGCGTTGTTCCTGAGCGTCTGATCACCAGGCGCCTCAATCAGCAGGGCAGCGACGTCGTTCACTGCCCCGTCAGCTTCGGTCAGAGTCAGATCCTGCATGAACCGCGGCCCGTCACCGTCGAACTCGAATGCGGGCTCTATGGGAGCAAACCACTCCCGCAGGGCCTGTTGCTCGGGCGGGTTGTTGAAAAGGGCTCGCCAGGCACCGTTGCTTTGCACCGGCGTAACGGTCTGCAACAAACCGATGGCAAATTGCGCCAGAGCGCCGTTGAAGTCCGGACGCGGCGCATCGAAAGCCGCCAGCGTCGGATCTGACAGGTCAGGGGGTGCTATCCAGGCTCGGTCACCATCGTGCCGCCGCACCGGCAGCCAGGGGTCTTGGAGCAGATTCATGGCACCTCCTGAATAGTTTCACAGATAGCTTGCTGCAGTCCTTTTATGGGGTCATAAAGCCACTGGAGCTGCCGCTCTTTGCGTCGATCCCCCAGGGCAGTCCACGCCCTCGCAACCCACACACCGTCGACTGACTCCAACGGCAACAACACCGACCAGCGCCCCTTGCCCGGCAGGGTCTCGGTGACTTGTTGGACGGTTTCCTGTCGTTCAACCGACGCTTCGTCCGCGGCGCGACTGATCAATCTTTCTGCCACCTTCACGGTGCTGTACGCCCAGGCGTGACGGCGTTCCTCGTGTTGTGCCCAGGGCACCAAGGTCTCGTTCTCCCAGCGGGCCAGCACCACACTGAGGGTGGCTTCCCCGAGGCGGGATGGTGTGCGGGCTTCGTCCCACCAATCCGCTTCTTCGCGGCTGTAGCCGTTCCCGAGTACAACGGTGTTTGCCTGAGCGATGCTGGCCTGGGCGTACTGGTCGGCCTGAGCACGGTCTGCACTGTGTTGCAGCCGCTCTGGAATCGTGCAGTCCGGGGCGAAGACCCCTTCGACAAGGGATCTGGCGTCGCCGGGCAGAGCGAAACCGCCGGCGCGCAGCGCCTCGGCCGTCAACCAAAGTTGGGCGTGGTTGGGGTAAATCACTGCGGTTCCGGGCAGGGCGGAGCGAACCCAGTCCTCCGGAGGCTCCTTTTGCCTGCCGGGGCCATACACCCAGAGTTCCGGATTGCCCCGACCATCCGATCCCTCCGTACCCGGCAGCGGATTGCCCGCCGAGTCCCGCCGGTGGCGCCGCAGCCGCCCTGCCCGCTGGATAATTCGGTCAATGGGCGCCAAATCGCTGACCAAGTAATCAAAATCCAGGTCCAGAGACTGTTCAACCACCTGAGTGGCGATAAGCAATCGTCCCGCCCGCTCGGCTGCCCCGCCCGCCGGACCGAATCGGGCAACCACGTCACCTTCGATGGCCAGGCGGTCGACCAACGCGAAGCGTGCATGGAATAGGGTTACCTGCCCTGCCGGCAACCGATCTCGGAACTGCTCGTAGGCATCCAACGCGTCGGCCACGGTGTTGCGTATCCAGCAGACGCAGTGGCCGTTGTCGAGCGCGGCTTCGATACGCTCAATCACCTCGTCTTGTGCGGAAAAGTAACGGACCGCGACCTCGCGTCTTACCGCGCGGCGGGTTGCCACCGGATTCTCATCCACACCTTCTGGCCGCAGCGCTGACCAACTGGTTGTCAGCGGATAGGCATCTTTTTCCAGACCAGGGATGGCTCGCTGCCCGCAGCCCCGGGCAAACGCGGCGAGCAAGGTCTGCTTCATGGCATGAGGTAGGGTCGCCGACAACAAAATGGCGCTGCCGCCGGCCCTGGCGTGAAACTCCAGCAGAACCGCCAACACCCGCAACATGTATGGATCACACGCGTGGACCTCGTCCACCACCAACACTTTGTGAAACAGACCTAGCAAGCGCAGCGACTGATGCCGACTTTGCAGAACGCCGAGCAATACCTGATCAATAGTGCCGACTCCCGCCGGTGCCAGCAGCGCGCGTTTGTTATGGTCAGCGAGCCAGGCAGCGCAGCGCGCTGTGGCGGTCTCGTCGTGTTGATTGACGTCCCGTTCGGCCACGCTGTCCGGCACGACCGACGCAGCAAACGCTTCAACCAGGTGCTTGTTGCCGTGCGCGAGAACCAGGCTGGGATCGCCGGCAAAGAGTTGGTAATAGACCTCAGCGATTCGCGCGTACATGGCGTTGGCAGTCGCCATGGTCGGGAGGCCGATAAAGAAGCCGTCCGCCGCGCCCCGGGCCATGATGCGATGGGCCAGGACAACAGCGGCTTCGGTCTTGCCCGCGCCGGTCAAATCCTCCAGCAAGTGAATCTGGGGAGCACTGCGCAACTCCACATTGCTGGCCCAGGCCTGTAGCGGTGATGGCTCGCGGATCTTTGGAAAAAGCTCACCGAAGCCGCGCTCTTGCGAACGCGTCGGCAACACGCCAGTCGCCTGCAATGCATCGCGTGCGCGGGCCTGCGCCGCCCCCCAATATGCTTCGAGACTTTCTTCAGGGTGCTGATAGGGAAAATAGGTCGAGTTGGAACCTACCCAGTCGGCCAGCACAGCGATGCCCGCTACCCACCAGGAAACCTCGCGACTGGCTAACTCGAAGGATTCCGAGTCAAGGCGTCCTGGTATTGCCGCAACGGCGTCATCGACCAGCAGAGCCCGTAATTCATCAACGAAAGTGAAGATCGCATCGCGATCTTCCCGCCGATGGAAATGACTCTCCCAATAACCGCCAGCCTCCGGTGGTTGTCCGTGATGACCGGTGACAGCGCGGACCCAGGCATCAAGGCCATCACGATAGTCCGCTGTTTCCGGGCCGAACCATTCACCGACTTCCGCGCGCCGGCGTAGCTGTTCATTCCAAAAGAGCCAGCCCAGGGTGTCGTGTCGAACCACGTACGCCTTGGTGTGGCTTCGTCCCCGATGGCCACTGAACAGATCCTCGCGCTGACCCTGGAAGGCTTCCGCAAACTTGCCGAGGTCGTGAAGAGCGAACCAGAAAGCGAACCAGGACAGCAGCCCTTCGTCGCCACCCAGGCGTTCTGCGAAAAAGGCGTTTACTGCCGGCACCCGACGCAGGTACTCCACGCCGACCGCGGCTACGTCGAGAGCATGGCCTACTAACGGGTGCCATTTAGGTTCAAGGGGATAGCCCGGGTCTGCCTTGCCCCAGTAGCTCCAATAGGGAGCCACGTGCCGATCAGCCCGGGCGCTGTTCTGCTCAGAAGGTGGCGGGGACATCACGCTTGTTCCCCGCTTGAGGAGAGAGTACGAAGCGGCATCAAGAAACTACGGACCGGAAACGGTCGGCACACCTCAATACCCGCGGCGTTGCGCCGCGTGGCAAAGCCCATCCGTGATGCTGTACCAGCTATTCCGAGGACCACTGTCATTCCTCGCATTCTTGTGATGCCGCGATACTCCGACATGCGGCATGAGGAAGCAACCCTACGTCCGGCAGAGTCTCAAACGGTGAGACGCCAGCGAAATTTTTTACGCCGGACTTATCGCCGCCGCGTTTGATCGAAATATTCCGAGATGACTCAGGAACCCAGGGTTACCTAATTCGCGCAGCAGCGGCTCAAACAGCCATTACGCTCGCGTACCCCCGATCAGCATAGGTCTGGATGGCTTTGTCCGCCGCCACGGGCACGAGCTGTTGAAGCCTGGCGGTTGCGATGAGGAACCGGTCAGCAGGGTCACCGCTAACTTGTGACGGGCAGGCGACCGACCGTTGCGGCAACGATCTGCTGACCACGGAACTGTCACCGTCCCTGAACTAAAATCGGGGCGACATTCATTTGCTGACCCCTTGATATCCAGGACTTTCCGATGCTGCACCCCGCCCACATCAGCCCCGCCATTCTGGAACGCCGCCGCGCGATGGCGGCGGTGAACCCGGACCATCATCCCGCTGCGCGCGGCCCGCGCATCTTTGCGGATTCGGCGGACATCGGCGAAATCGAACCCCTGGTGCGTGGCGGCATCATCAACGGTGTGACCACCAATCCCACTTTGCTGAAAAAGGCGGGGGCCGCCTCCTGGGATCAGGCCATCGAGATGATGGTCGCCATTCTGGAATTGCTGCATCCCCACCCGGTGAGCCTGGAGCTGACGGAACTGGAACCGGAGGCCATGCTGTCGCAAGCCGAGAAGCTGGCGGCGCTGGGGGAGAACGCGGTCATCAAGGTGCCGACCGGTGGGTACCGCATGGTCAACCCGGACGCCGACCCCTTCACCGGGCTCAAGGTGTTGCGGGCGCTCTGGGAGAAGGGGGTGAAGACCAACGCCACCCTCATCTTCAACACCACCCAGGCGTTCTGGGCCGCCAACGCCGGCGCCACCTATGTGAGCCCGTTCCTGGGGCGGGTTGCTGACTACTTATATAAGAACGACCACCCGGAACGCCCGCCCGGCAATGCGCTCTACTGGGTGGAGGACCCGAAGAACGCCGCCGGGGACCAGCAGGTGGCGAACACCGAGAACGTCGCCGGCGACGGCCCCCGCCGGGATGCCGGCGCCCGGCTGGTACACGAGATCGTGACCGTATTCGCCAATTACGACATCCGCACCGAGGTGCTGGCCGCCAGTGTGCGCAACGCGGCGCAGCTTTCCGAGATGCTGCTGGCAGGGGCGGATATCCTCACTGTGCCGGCGCCCATCCTGATGGGGGTGGCGGACCACCCGCTGACCGACGCCGGGATGAAGGCGTTTTTCGAGGACTCACAGGCGTTCGCCGGGTAAGCGGGACGGCGGGTGGTGGAGAGCCAGACCTGCCGATCTCCACTATCTCGGTATCCGGTCGCCGTTTCGCTCCGCGCGCGTTACCCCGGTTGTAGGGTGGGTTAGCGGCAACGCCGCGTAACCCACCAGTGCCGCTCCTGCGGTGGGTTACGCCCTCACGGGCTAACCCACCCTACCCAGGAGTGGGGTGGCTGTGACGGGCTAACCCGGCCTACGGGGCTGGCCGCTGCGCCGGTCTCACGCCTGACACTCGGGGCTAACCGAGCCTGGCCGAACCTATCGACGGCAGCACGGGCGCGGATTGCTAGAATCCGCGGCACTGCGCCGCGCTCCGCACCCCTCTTCCCACTCAGGCTCCCCCCATCCATGGAACTCTATGTGCTGTTGGCGCTGCTGGCGGCCTCCTTTCAGGCCTTCAGCTCCGTCTATTCCAAGCGGCTGCACGCCTATACGGACAACCCGCTGAAGGTCGCCGTGTACAGCATGTTCGGCTGCGCGGCCATCACCTCGCTGCTGCTGCCTTTTGTGAATCTCTCTCACATCACCCTGGCGCCGGGGCTGCTGGCACTGATGTGCGGCGCCGTGGTGTGTGGCCATCTGCTGTTCATCTCCGCGGTGCGGGCCGGGGATGCCTCCTTCGTGGTGCCGATGATGGGGGTGAAGATGTTCATCGTCGCCGGGCTCGCCGCTCTGTTGCTCGGCGAAACCTATGGCCCGCTGGTTTACCTCGGCGCCGGCGGCGCTTTCGTCGGCATGTTCTTTCTGAACGACGGCACCCTGCGCGCACCCGTCAAGGCGGTATTGCTGGTGCTGGGCACCATGAGCTTCTTCGGCCTGACCGATGTGCTGCTTATATTGCTGCTGCAGGCGGGCTACACGGCGCTGGAGGTGATGGTGTTCATGTTCGTGCTGCCGAGCCTGGCGCTGATGCCATTCGCCGCCTATCAGTTCCGGGGCGACTGGAGGATCAGCAAGGATTTCGCCGGCAGCCTGTCGCTGTTCGGGCTGTTCCAGATGCTCGGCGGCTTCTGTCTGATGATCGCCTTCGCCCTGTCCCACAAAGCAACCATGGTGAACATCATCCAGTCCGCCCGGGGGCTGTTCGCCATCGGGGTGGTTTACCTCATTACCCGGTCGGGGATGGCCGGGTTCGAAACTCTGAACCGCAAACAGTACCTCTCCCGCCTGTTCGGCGCCGCCCTGATGAGCGGCTCCATCGTACTGGCGGTGCTGGCGCGGTGAAGGGTCGGACCGGCGGGAAGAATTCGTTCGCCAGGTCTGATCGATCCGTCATTTCGACCAGAGCGCGCGCCCGTGCGAGACGAGTCCCTTCCATCCCGGCGGGTGAGGAATTTCTCCCCATGCCCGCAACGGCGCTATCGAAACGTTCAGCACCCTAACGAACGCCCGGCAAGGTGCGCTACTCTTAGATCCGCGGCCGACCTGGAAACCGCACGAGAGGAGTACGACCATGAACGCACCGAATAATCTCAACGTCACGCCCGCCTGGCCCGCCGAAGGACTGACCCGCGTGCCCTACTGGATTTTCACCCGGCCCGAGGTGCACGACCTGGAGCAGGAACGCATCTTCCGCGGGCCGACCTGGAACTACGTGGCCATGGAAGCGGAGATTCCCCGGGCCGGCGACTTCGTCACCACCTACGTGGGCGACACCCCGGTGGTGGTGACCCGCGGCGAGGACGGCGCGGTGCACGCCTGGGTGAACCGCTGCGCCCACCGCGGCGCGCTGGTCTGCCGGGAGAACCGTGGCAACGAGCTGACCCATACCTGCGTCTATCACCAGTGGGCTTACGACCACGCCGGCAACCTGATCGGCGTGCCTTTTCGCAAGGGGCTGGGCGGCAAGGGGGGCTACCCGGCCGATTTCGACATGACCGAGCACGGCCTGCAAAAACTGCGGGTGCAGAGCCTGCACGGGGTGCTCTTCGCCACCTTTTCCGACTCAGTGGAAGACCTGGAGAGTTACCTCGGACCGGTGATGACCGGCAATTTCGCGCGCTGCCTCGCCGGACGGGAGATCGAGATTCTCGGCTACACCCGGCAGTACGTGAACTGCAACTGGAAGCTCTACGGCGAGAACACCCGGGACAGCTACCACGCCATTCTGCTGCACCTGTTCTACCCCACCTTCGGTATCGCCCGGCCGCAGGGGCAGCGCACCGCCATTCAGATGAGCGAGCAGGGTTTCCACAACCTGTTCACCATCTGGAAACCGGACGAGAAGATCGACCTGGCGGTCTATAAGGAGAACACCACCCGCGCCATCGAGGGCGACCAGAACGCCCTGGAACAGCCGCAGATCCTCGCCTTCATGAACGAGCGGGGCGACGACATCGCCATCACCATCGAATCGCTATTCCCCAACTGCGTGTTCCAGCACATCCAGAACGGCTTCGCGATGCGCCAGATCCGGCCCAAATCGATCGATGAATTCGAGCTGCACTGGACTTACCTGGGCTACCGGGACGATCCGCCCGAGCTGCGCGAACACCGCATGCGCCAGGCCAACATGCTGGGGCCGGCCGGCCTGATCGCCATGGAGGACGCCGAGGCGGGCGAAATCATCCAGCGCGGCATCGTGCGCGACGCCGACCGGAACGCCTTTGTCGAGATGGGCGGCAGCGGCACCGAGGATATCCTCACCGGCAGCGGCACGGACGAGAACTCCATCCGCGGCTTCTGGCAAGGCTACCGCGCTGTGATGGGTCTTTGAGACCAGCCGGTACACGCCAGCTTTAGGCCACTTCGGCGGCCGCGTCCTTCATGGTGGTGGCGAGCAGCACGTAGGCCTGCGTCCAGGCGGCTTTCACCTCCGGCGTAAAGGCGTCACCGAGACCCTGCTCCAGCGTCCAGAGCAGCGCCGCGCCGACGGTATCGTAGTGCGCATCCTTCACGCCGTAGGCGACGTGGCGCCGGCCCAGATCCTGTACCGCCCCGACGATGCTGTCGAGCTTGTCCAGCCCCATGGCGGCGGTGCCCAGCATGTTCATCAGCTTGCGCCCCTGCTCCTCCATGCTGCCCTTGAACAGCGGCTTCACGCTCGGGTCCAGCTCGAACAACTTGGCGTAGAACAACGCCGCCGCCTGCTCGCGGATCGGTATGACCTGCTGCCAGGTGTCCTGTACCCGTTTGATGCTTGCCTCATCCATGTTGTTGCTCCTAAAAAAGTAAATAAAGGACTCCGCGCCCGAAGCGGCGCGGGCGCTGACCCCGCAGGGTCGGGAAACCGTCAGCGGCTGGCGGCGACCACGTAGTCCACCGCCAGCCGCACCTGGTCGTCCGTCAACTCCGGGTTGCCACCGCGCGGCGGCATCATGGTGCCCATGGGTCCGAAGAAACCCTCCAGGGCGTGCTGGTAGAGCACCGCCTCGCCC
>JAYZWP010000073.1:0-5689 GCA_036142245.1 Pseudomonadota bacterium
GACGAGGCGAAGCACGGTTTCGACCCCCTCCGGCTTTTTCAGGTCCACCGCCACGGATTTGCGGTTGCGGCCCAGCAGGTCCGCGCTGCGACCGCTGAACAGGTTGCCGCCGGGCCGGTCGATGCGGATCACCTCCGCCCCCATGTCGGCCAGCATCATGGCGCAGAGCGGTCCCGGGCCGAGGCCCACCATTTCGATAACCTTGATTCCCTTGAGTGGGCCCATGCGAATTCCTCCTGGTTGCTGCGTCTGGTTGATTATTGCGGCCGCCGCACCGGGAGTACCTCACTCGTCCCCGGCACGCCGGTCTATGGTGAAAGTTTAATGCCGGGGTTGGCGGATTCGTACCAATTGCAGCCTCAGCGCCGCGCTGCCGCACTGTGTGATGAAGGGCACCAGGACCGGCTTTTCCGGAAAGCGGTAGAGATGGCTGGGACAGGCGCAGTCGGAAGCGCCGAACCGGGCGAGTGGCACGGCGGCGCCGGGCAGGCCGGCCAGCGCGGCTGCGAGGGTGTGTTCCGGGTTTTCCTCTGTATCGTCCGCCGTGTTGTCCGCGCTTTCGGCGAACCACACTTCACGCACCGACGCGGCACGGCGCAGGTAGTCGATGTGCCAGCGCAGCGGGCCGGCGCCGGCGATGTGGCGCCCTACTCTGGCAGCGAGGCCTCCCGGTCCCCGGGCGCTGCCGGCGTAGGCGTACCAGCCGCGTTGCAGGGCCAGGGTGCCGCGCCGGCCGACGGGGATCTCCTCGCCACCGCGCGCGGCGCGCAGCAGCAGGACGTAGCACCCCGGCGCGCAAGGCAGCGCGGCCGGGGTGGGCGTACGGCTACCAGTCGTTGCGCAGTTCCCGCAGCTTGAGGAACACCTGCTTGGGACTGGGGTCGCTGGGCAGGTCGGGAAAGGATTCGCGCAGACGTGCAATCACGCTGGGGCTGGTGAGGCGGAAGAAGGTGTTGAACGCCTTTTCCTCCGCCAGGGTGGTGACCTTCGCCTGGTGGGGATCCTGATCCTTGATGCGCGCCAGCATCTGCTGCGCGGCGCTGTTGTCCGGCTCCCGGTCCAGGGTGAATTCCAGGTTGTTGGTGATGTAGTCGTGGCCGGGGTAGATGAGGGTGTCCTCCGGCAGCTTGGCGAGCTGTCCGGCGAAGGTTTCGTACAGTTCCTCCGGGTGGCCGCCGCCGTGGCAGTTGCCCGCCCCGGCGTTGAACAGGGTGTCGCCGCAGATGAGGGCGTTGACGTCCGAGTGGGCGAACAGACAGATATGGGACATGGTGTGGCCGGGAGTGTCGAGCGCCTCCAGCTCGACGTGGCGGCCAATTTTGACCACGTCCCCGGCGCCCAGGCCCGTGTCCATGCCGGGGATTTTCTGTTTCGCGCCGGCATGGGCCAGCACCTTGGCGCCGGTGAGTTCCACCACCCGCTGGTTACCGCCGATGTGGTCGGGGTGCTCGTGGGTGTTGAGAATCTGGGTGATCTGCCAGCCCAGCTCCTTGGCGCGATTGACGCACAGGTCCGCCTCCAGCGGGTCCACGGCCAGTGCCTCGCCGGTTTCCGGACAGGCGATCAGGTAGTTGAAGTTGCGGTAGGGGTTATCGGTGTAGATCTGCTCGACGATCATGGCGGCTCCTCGGCGCTGTGATGGGCGGCATCGCCCGCGGGCTGGTGCTGCAGCCGGTCCCGGACGGTGATTGCGCACAGTCTAACCGCGCGACCCGCTGCGGTGACCCCACAGCGCTTGACGAGCCCTCAGCGCCCATCCTCGCCGGACGAGTTGGGGCCGTTGTGGCTCGCCCCCGGGGATCCGACACCCGTTGGTTCCCCGGGCTACGCTCCCCGATCAAACCGGGCCCTGGTCATCCGGCACCGCACGAAGGAAAAAAGCCGCCAATCTGGTGACGGCCTAGCAGCCTTGCGGGAAAACCGCGCGGTTCAGTTCGCGTCGCCCGAGAAAACGCGCTTTTCGATGATGCCGTGCACGCCCCAGTTGCCGTCCACCACCTGCGTGATGCCGAAATCGACGGCAACCGACATGCGGGAGATCGCCTCATCTTCTGTCAGACCCTTGGACGTCATCAGGAAATGCCGCATCTTGCGGAACGCGTCGCGCATCGCGCTATCGATTGACGACTTGGAGTAGATGTCACTCTGCGCTTGTTCCCCCAGAGATTCCAGGTAGTTCGCGAAGCTGAACCCGTGCACCACCCATTCGGTGTCGGTTTCCAGGAGCGGATAGTCGAGTCCCTCGAGCACCGTTCCGGGCAGTTCCGCTTTCTTGTGGAGAATGACCTGCAGGGTGCCTGTCAGCGACGTTTCGATCGCGGTGCCGGCCAGCTCTGAATCCCCCTGGGCGGCATGCGGATCCCCCGCGCTGAGCAGCGCGCCCGCGACGGCGACCGGGTAATACATCGTGCCGCCCTTGCCAATCCGCCAGTTGTCGATGTTGCCGCCGAAATAGCCCGGCGGGATGGAATCGACGAAGTCGGCTTCGGCCGGCGCGACCCCCATCGTGCCGAAATGCGGGCGGATGGGGATGCGAATCCCCTCCAGCACGTCCGTGTTCTTTGCAATCGTGGTGTGATCGACGGGAACGCCCGGATAATCGATGATCTTATGAACGACACCGTTCGGATCCGTTTGCGGCACCCACCGGTAGTTGTACACCGCCTTCGCCCAGTCCTTGGCGCCGGTGGAATCGACCTCATAGATCGTGATCACCTCGCGCGGCTTCGGCTCTTCGATCATGTCGTTGTAGTGATAGCCCCACCAGGCAGCGGCATTGCTGCCGAAAGTCTTGCCCTGGTAATCCGGGTTCCCCGAAGGCCGGGGATGCATGTCCAGAATCCGGACTTCGACGACGTCGCCGGGTTGTGCACCACAGACGTAGACCGGGCCGGTCAGGATATGCACACCGAACCCCTCTCCGGGCCCGCGCCCGTGAACCGACGCGTCCATTGGCCCCGCCCCGCGGCGATCCACTCCCTTGTTGTTCTTCCTCCATCCAAAGACGCTCTGCGCGCCCGGATCTCCTTGCACCATGCGTTCGGCATCATCGTTTGCGTGGTGGGTGAGGGTTTCCAGCGTCACGAAATCACCGGAGTGAACGACGGCGGTGGGCTTCAGTCCTTTGCTGAAATAGCCCCAGTGGACGGTGTCCTTATTGGCCGGGATGTGAAAGTGTTGCGGCGCCCCGGGTTTCTCAGCGCAACGGTCCGGCGCCATTGCGGCCAACCCCGGCGAAGTCGCGCCGGCTAAGCCGACTGCGAACGCCATCGAAATGAGCGCCATTGCGCGACTGAGCTTTTTCATGAATCCCATGCCTGAACTTCCCCGGTGTGATGCTACGGCCGCACTCTGCAATTTCCGCGCCAGCACCCGATTGACAGCCGGCGGGTCGTCAGTGCCGCCAACGCCGGTCGCCGAAACCTAAGCGCCATATAAGGACGTCGGCGATCGGAAGGTCGCGCCAACCGGCAACAAACCACAGATGATGGCAAAGAGAAAGGCGCTTGGAGTCGCACAGTCCTTGGGCAATCCGGAATAAAACGCCCATCCGCCGGGCGCCGTGCCGGCGGCCCGATGCGCCAGTAGATCGCTGAATGCACCGGCGCCGACAGGCCGCCCTCGCTTGACGGAACGGCGGCAGGCTCCTAGCGTGAGGCACGCGACGGAAATCGATAAACCAAAGGTAACGGAGGGGAGACCATGGGCGACGAGAAGTGGCAAAACCGCAGCGGTTATTACAAGGATCTGCAGGAATACCTCGCAACCCTGGAAGCAGCCGGCAAGCTGGTGCGGGTAACCGAGGAGATCAACAAGGACACCGAACTGCACCCGCTGGTGCGCCTGCAATTCCGCGGCCTGCCGGAGGAGCAGCGCAAAGCCTTTCTGTTCGAGAACATCACCGACGCCAATGGCAACCATTACGACATGCCGTTGGCGCTGTGCGCCATGGCGGGCTCGACGGACATCTACGCCATGGGGCTGCGCTGCGACCCGGACGATATCGCCGATCTGTGGTCCTACGCCCAGGCCAATCCGATCGCCCCGGTCGAAGTGAAATCCGGGCCGGTGAAGGAGGTGATCATCAAGGGGGACGATCTCGAAAAAGGCGCCCTCACCCGCTTGCCGGTGCCCATATCAACACCCGGCTTCGATAACGCCCCCTACACCAGCGCCTCGCACTGGATTTCCAAAGACCCCGACAGCGGCCTGCACAACGTTGGCAATTACCGGGGTATGGTGAAGTCCAACACCCGCATCGGCACGTTTCCCGCCTCACCCGGATTCGGGCTGCGGCTGCACATAGAAATGTGGCGCAAGAAGGGAATCAGGGAGATGCCGGCCGCCATTGCCATCGGGGTGCCACCGGCGATCTCCTACACCGCCGTGACCCGGCTGCCGAACGACGTGTGCGAGTACGACGTGGCCGGCGGGCTGGCCGGAGAGCCGATGGAGCTGATCCGCTGCGAAACCTCCGACCTGCTGGTACCGGCGCAGAGCCAGATCGTGGTGGAAGGAATCATCACTACCGACGAGCAGGAGATGGAAGGTCCGTTCGGCGAATTCCCCGGCTACATGGCGGCGCGGGGTTATAGCTGGTACATGAACGTGACCTGCATCACCATGCGCAAAAAGCCGATCTACACCGCCTTCATCAGCCAGTTGCCGCCGTCGGAGAGCAGCAAGATCCGCTACGCCGGCTGGACCGGCATCATCCGCCGCACCCTGCTGGAGGCCGGCTTCGACAACGTGCTGGACGTGCACATGCCGGAGTCGAGCGGCTCGTTCGGGGTGCTGTTGGTAAAAATCCGCAAGCAGAAAGACGACGACGGCCAGCGCATTCTGGAGGTGCTGCGGGACAAATTCGTCGGCAAGGTGGCCATCGTGGTTCCCGAGGATATCGATATCCACGAGCCGGACGCCGTCTACTGGGCGCTGTCCTACAACATCCAGCCGCATCGCGACGTGCGGGTGGATGACATTAACCTGATGCCGCTGGACCCGTCGGTGGCGCCACCGGGCGCCAAGCGCGGCCTGAACGAGGATGACAAACCGCGCAGCACCGGCCTGCTGATCGACGCGACCCGCGGCTGGGATTACCCGCCCACCTCCCTGCCGCGCAAGGAGTATATGGAGAACGCGATCCGCATCTGGCAGAAACTGGGCCTGCCGGAGTTGAAGCTCAAGAATCCCTGGTACGGCTACAACCTCGGTTACTGGTCGGACGAGGAGTCCGCCGAGGCCGAACTCGCGGTGGCGGGCCGTTACTTCGAGACCGGAGAAAAGCAGACGCAGGAGCGCCGCAAGCTCGATCCGGACCAGGATTATTAAGCGTCACCCTATAGGTAATTTATTAAAGAAAATGCATATATGAGAAATAGTTATAAATTTTATTTAAAGTGTTTTATAAGCATAGTAGGGGTGCTTGCGTCCTACCCGGGAGCCGCGGATACCCTCACCATCCCGACGCCCCAGAAAGCGGCAGAGGCGGCATTCGATGGTCTGCCCACGCGGGGCCTCACCCAGGCGCAGGTGCGCCAGCAACTCGGCGAACCGCAGCAGACCAACGCGCCGGTCGGCGAGCCGCCAATCTCTTCCTGGTAGTACCCGGATTTCGTCGTATACTTCGTGGGTAATCGGGTGCTGCACACGTTACTCAAACGGCCGCAACCTGCCGGAAATTGATTGA
>JAYZWP010000074.1:0-4956 GCA_036142245.1 Pseudomonadota bacterium
CGGTGACCCGGGACGGGGCGCAGGACCGGTTGCGCCCCGTCCCGGTCCATCAGATCCCGGTGCCGTCGTAGGTTTCCAGTTTCACCACATCGCACAGCGGATGGCGATGACCGCGCGGATAGGGCTCCTCACTGCCTTTGCCCATGACGATCATCATGGTCGGGATCAGGTTGTCCGGCAGATGCAAAAGCTCGCTCACCCGCCGCGGGTCGAAACCGATCATCGGACCGGTGTCGAAGCCGTGGGCCTTGGCCGAATACATCAGGGTCATCGCCGCCATGCTCGATCCCCGAACCGCCTCGTCGCGGCGCATCTGCTCGTTCTGGGCGTAGATCATGCCGCCGACACCGCGCACCCGTTCCCGTACATCGTCCGGCGTCCGGGCATAGATCACGTCGATATCCTCGTGGGCGTTGAGCTTGCCGCACACCACCACCACGGCCGCGCAGTTCTCCACCTGTTGCTGTCCCATGGCGGCGTCACGCAGCGCCTTGCGATTGGCCTCGTCACGCACCACGACGAAGGTCCAGTGCTGCAGGTTGAAGGAACTTGGGCTCAGCACCACGTCGTCGAAGATGGCCTTCAGATCGGCATCACTCATCGGCTGAGCGGTGTCGTAACCGCGAATGCTGCGACGCGCCCGGGCGAGTTCACTGAAGTTCATTGCATTGCCTCCTGGGGTGTTTAAGTTAGGGAAGCTCAGATCCGTTCAGAGGCTTCCCGACCGGAGCAGGATGCCCCGGGATGAATCAAGACGTGCGGCGTGATTCAGGGAGCGCAGCGCAGGCAGATGCCGCGCTGCGGCGCATTGGAAACGCCAATCATGGTGTGTTTCAAAGTTTTCTCAGCCACCTGCCTTGCCTGCCCGGTAGCAAGCCGCCCAAGCCGCAACGGTGTGGACCGGAACACCGACCGGCATCCCGGCCATCGGTTGATGATCGGCTGCGATAAGATAGCCCAATGCCGGGTCGGCGCCGGATTTTATCGGTAACAAGGCAGAGTTCCGAATTCTCCCGGTGCCACCAACTCCAATGAGATTCCGCTCGTGCAACATCAATCAAGACCGTCTCATCTGCTCCGTTTCGTTCTTGTAGGGCTGCTGCTGACAGCGCCGTTCGCGTACGGCGCCGACTCTGCGACCATCATTCAGGCGACGCCGCTGCGCACCGCTCCCGAACAGAGCGCCGAGTCCCGGCAGTTGTTGCGCCAGGGCGAGCAGGTATCAGTGCTGCGCCGGCAAGCCGGATGGGTGCAGGTCACGACAACGGGTGGCGTCACCGGCTGGGCCCACATGACCGGTCTGCGACTGGCTGCACCTAGGGTGTCCGCGCGCGCGGGGGGATTCTTCCGCTGGTTCGGCGGAGGCGCCCGCGTCGCGACCAACGAGACCGCCAACGTCACCATCGGCGTACGCGGCATCTCGGCGGCGGATCTCGCCCAGGCACAACCGAACCTGGCAGCACTGGCGCAAATGGAGGCGATTCCCTCCGGCGCTGCGATCGGTAACCGCTTCGGCGCGCAACGCCAACTCACCGCACAAACCGTCGACTATCTCGCCGTGCCGCCAGGAGCAGCGTCATGACCCACCGCGGCTGGCTGTTGGGCGCCCTGACCTTCTGTCTCATGATCCCGGGACAGGGCGGCGCGGTCGATCTGGGCACGCTGTTCAACAAGGCCAACGAAATGAACCTCGGCGGCCTGATCCAGCAGCAGATCGAGGTGAGTAACGTCGACACTACCCGGGAGGTGGAAATCGGTCAGCGCTTCGCCGCCACCCTGCTGGGCGGGGCTCCCCTCGTGAACAACCCCGGGGTGCAGCGCTATGTGAATGAACTCGGCAGTTGGCTCGCCCTGCAGGCGGAACGGCCGGACCTGACCTTCCATTTCGGCGTACTGGACACCCCGACCGTGAATGCTTTCGCGACACCGGGCGGCTATATCTTCATCACACGCGGACTACTTGAGCGCCTCAACAACGAAACCGAACTGGCCGGCGTGCTCAGTCACGAGATCGCCCATGTAGTCGCCCGGCACCACCTGGCCGCGGCGCAGAAGCAGGCGAATCTGGATTTTGCCGGAGCGGTTCTCGGTCAGGCGCTTGCCGGCAAGGAAAACGAGGCGCTGCTCACTCAGCTATCCGGTGTGGCGCGCAATCTCTACTCGCGGGGCCTCGATAAACAGGATGAGTTCGAGGCGGACCGCATGGGCGTGGTGATCGCCGCGAGGGCGGGCTATGACCCCTACGGGCTGCCGGTGGTGCTGCAGACCCTGGAAAGCCTCGACCCGGGTGACGATGCCCTGACCTTGATGTTCAAGACGCATCCCACGCCTGCCGATCGGCTCACGCGCCTGTTGAACGTCATGATGCCTCTGGACCGGTACGCCGGAGCCTCGGATCTGAACGCGGACTTCGATCAGGTTCTCGCGACGCTGACCGCGCCACCTTCCGGCCCGCAGGGCGATCCTCTGGTGCGCGCCGTGCAAGCGGAACTGGCGGCCAAGGGATACGACCCGGGACCCGCGGATGGACTCATGGGCAATAAGACCCGTCAGGCGATCGCGCTGTACCAGTCACGCAATGGTCTGGTGGCGGACGCAGTCGCTTCGCAGCAACTGCTCAGTCACCTTCAAGCATCCGGGCAGGGCCAGCAGCCGGGGAACGGTTACGGTCAGCCGCCCGCTTCAGCGGCGCAACCGTCCGAGGAGGTGATCGGCGAGCAGATCGGTCGCGAAGCCGGCAAGCTGCTCAAAGGTCTGTTCGGCCGCTAGCTTGCCTCGTCGGGGTGACGCGCTGCCGAGACCTCTCCGCCCTTCGGCCCGTTGTTGCCGTTGCTTGCGGTATCTTTCACCGCCTCAATTCCCGGCATAACCGTCGCGTAGGGCACGGCGATTGGTCTTCCCGCTGTTGCCCTTGGGCATCTCGTCGAGGAACACATACTGCCGGGGTCGCTGATAATGAGACAGAGACGTTTCCTGCACGTACACGTCCAGTGCTTCCGCGGTAAGTAGTCCAGGCGCCTTGGCGACAATGAAAGCCGTGATGCGCTGTCCCCATTCGGGATCCGGAAGTCCCACCACCGCGGCCTCGCTGATATTCGGATGCCCCAACAGCGTCTCTTCCACCGGGGCTGGCAGCACGTTGATGCCGCCGGTGATGATCATGTCATCTATCCGGCCCTGCACATAGAGAAACCCTTCGTCGTCGAATCGGCCGAGATCCCCGGAATGCCACCAGGGTCCCTCGAATTTCTCTCGGGTCAACGGCGGATCGTTCCACATCTCCTGCGCCACGGAAGGGGCGCGGATGATGATCTCCCCCTCCTGTCCCCGGGGAACCTCATCCTGCGCGGTGCCGCCTATTTCGATAATCCGCACCTCCGAGTTCAGCAGTGGCCTGCCGACACTCTGAATCTTCTCGGGCCGCTCCAGGTCTTCGGGAAACATGACGGTACCACCCGACACCGCGGTTTCCGTGGTCGAGTAACAATTAAGCACCCGCGGGCAGATACGTTTTCGAATCTGCTCCAGAGTCGGCACATCCATCACCTCACCGGCGAAGCCGACCACCTTGAGACTCGACAGGTCGTAAGCCTCGACATCCTGGCGCAGCAGGATACGCCACATGGTAGGCACCAGGAGCATGCTGGTGGCACGCTCGCGCTGCATACGTTCCAGGATGCCCACCGGATCGAAGTGGTGCATGAACACTTGCTTCGCACCGACATTGAAGTAAGGCAGTGCCAGGTTCTTCCAGCCCATGAAGGACGTGGTGAACATGTTGACGGTGCAACTGTGCGGCGTGAGCCCGAACGGATAGACGGCCGCGCGGCAACTCTCCACCAGCCGCCAGTGGCGATGCATGACGCCTTTCGGCACTCCGGTCGATCCTGAGGTCAGTACGATCGACGCCAGATCGAAACCGTGAATCGCCATCGGTTCGAAATCCATCGAGTACCGGTCGAGGTCGTCCGGAATCAACGGTTCGCCGGTAACCGGCTGCACCTTGTCGGCCGGAGTTCCTTCGCATCGGGCCCGCACGTAGCCGGTAACGAACGGCACACGCTGCCGAAGTTTCGCGACCGTTTCGTCGAATACGCCGTCATAAACGAGGACGCGGGGCGATACCCGCACCAGGGTTTTCTCCAGCACACCGGCCGACTCGCGGGCGTGTAGGGCCACCGAAACCGCCCCCAACTCCCAGATGCCATACAGGACAACGGGATGGATGGTGGACGGCAGCAGCATCATGGCGACCCGATCCCCCTTGCGCACCCCCAGGCCGTGCAGCAAAGCGGCCATCTGGCGCACGCGCTGCTGCATATCGTGATAGGTATAGCGAAACTCGTCACCGACGAGCGCTTCATGGTCGGGAAAGTGGCGCACGATCCGATGCAACTCGTCGCGCACGTTGAGCCCCTGCTCGGTCATCCGGTTTCCTCCTGGGTATTCCGAACTGGCTTTTTAAGAAAAGCTCGTTCTTGGTTTTTGCCGCGCCGTTTTAGTATAAGAAGCCGAGCCGCGGGGGGAAGCGGCATTGTTCGCTATTTCGCCATGACGATCAATCCATGTCCGGCGCAAAGAGCATCGACGAAAAAAGGAAACCACAAGGATGGAGGATCTGGAACACAAGGAGCGGTTCGGGATATCCCTGACCGATCTGCTGAGCGCCCCGACTGTATTCCGCGCTGACCTGTTTGCCGGACGCACCGTACTGGTCTCCGGGTCGGGCAGCGGCATTGGTCAGGCCATCGCGGTGCTGTTCGCGCGGCTTGGTGCGGGCGTCATGCTGTGCGGTCGGCGACCAGAACCGCTACAGGAGACCGCCACGGCCATTGCGCAGGCGGGCGGCGATGTCGATTTCCTGCCGATGACCATCCGCGACCCCGATCAGGTCGCACAGTTGATGGATCGCGTCTGGGAGCGATTCGGCAACCTGGATGTGCTGATCAACAATGC
>JAYZWP010000075.1:0-8512 GCA_036142245.1 Pseudomonadota bacterium
CGGTTCAGCAGCAGCGCCAGTCCGGGCACGGCTTCCTCCCGCGCCGTTGCCAGCAACTCCGCGTAGACGAGTGACGCCTGGGCCACGCCGGCGTCGTACAGGTCCTCGACCAGATGTCGCGCCCAGCGGCCCTGACGTTCCAGCACCGGTACGATCGCCGGGGCGGTGGCTATCGGGTCGAGGCTGACCAGCGCCCGCGCCGCGAACCGGTCCAGCGGGGGAGGCGCGCGCAGCACGTACTCCTCCAGATACCCCTGGGCGGTCAGAAGTTTCAGCCGCTCCACCGCCTGCAGCGCCAGGAGCTGGTCCAGCTGCGTCGGTCTGCCGAACAGAGCCGACCGGGGTCGCAGAATGTCCAGAGCGATTGCCGCAATGCCGAGACCGCGGCCCGCTACGTTCAGGCGTTGCCGGGCGTCTCCCGAAACGTTGTCGCCGACGTTGCACCAGACGCGCAACACCTCGTTGCGTTCGCGGGGGCGAATCGGCGGCGGCTGCGGCAGCGGATCGCCCACCACGGCGGCGAAGAAGATCGGTTCCCAGCGTGCCGTCAGCCGTCTGCGCCGCCGCCGCACATGCACGACCAGAAAGCGCAGAACGATGATCTCGCCAATCATTGCCAGGGTGACGACGAAAAAGAACACGGTGCTCCAGAGCAGCACGGGCTCGGCGAACAGGGCGTCGAAGGCCCCCAGCCAGTCAGTACCGGACAGCGAAGCCGACATAAACCGTGGTGCGGTCGAGGTGGTTGCCGCGGTCCGACTCCAGACCTTCGTAGCCCAGCGCGTAGTCGATCCCGAGACGGGGTGTCAGCCAGTGCCTGCCGCCGATTCCCGCGCCCCAGGTGTCGAACACCACCGCCGGAGCGCCGGTCACGCTCGGGTCGGTCTCCTCTCCGAGGGCGAGATTCAGCGTGACGCGGGAGTCGTCGCCGTAGTAACGGCTGCCGCTGACCCGGTGCACAGGGCTCCAGGGTCCGCCGGACGGCTGGACCGATTTGTAGGTGTAGGCGGCGCGGTAGGCACCGAAGTAGCGTTCCAGGGTGACGGCCGCCTCGTCCGACGGGCCGATGTCGTAATCGATGCGCGCCCCTTCCAGGGTGATGAGCCACCCGCCGCCGACCGCGGCGCTCAACGCGCCGCGCGCGCCCCACTCCGGCCGCACCCGGTGGGTCGGACTGGCCTGCGTTTCCACGGACAAGGTCAGACCTGGCGACAGGGGCAGCGCGCCGTACAGAAAATAACGGCTGTCGCGTTGGCCGAAGCGCTGCGAGCGTGCCGCGCGAAAACCGATCAGTCGGCGCCGGTTCCAGGCGTACTCGGCACCGAAGGCGTGTTCACGCCAGGTTTCCTCCCGCTCGGTCCGGGTTGCCTCCGTGGTCAGCGCCAGGACGACACCGTCCCGCGTTACGCCGCGCCGCCGTTGTGCCGCACTGACCGGCAGCGCGGCCAGCCAGGGGGCATCGGGGGTGAGGCGCGCCGCCGCCGCGCGCACCGCCTGCTCGGCGGCCGCATCGCCGCTGCGCCGGTAGGCGGATGCCAGCACCTGCAGTACATCGGGGTAGTCCGGCGCCAGCGTTCGCGCCCGTTCGAGGACGGCGATGGCGCCAGCGGTATCGCCGAGTGCCAGGCGTGCCTGACCCAGGCCGAGCAGGTAATCGGCGTTGCCGGGGAAGCGGTCGGCCAGCTCCTGAAAGCGGTGTCGCGCGGTCGCGAAATCACCGCTGATATAGGCCGCTCTGGCGGCCTCGTAGGGGGTTGGCTCCTGCGCCGCGCCGGCGGTGCCCAGCGCCGTGACGCAGACAACGACAGCGATCAGCAGCGGTTGCGTGCGCAACAGCCCTGTTCCGGGGAGTTCAATCGGCCATTCCATCCGGTACGGGCGTGGCGCGCATCAGCCTTCGCGCGAGCCCGACCAGTTCGCCGGGGTCGATCGGTTTGGTCATGAACCCGTCCGACCGCAGCCTGAGGCCGTCGATCATGGTGTCCTCGCTGGAGATTTCCGTGACGCAGATGATCGGTACCGCCTGCCAGCGCGGATCGGCCCGCAGCGCCCGGGTAACCTTCAGGCCGTTGGCGTAGGGCATCAGGTAATCCACGATCACCAGGTCCGCCAGGGTGTCGCGCTGCGGCAGGTCAAGCGCCTCCCGCCCATCGCCGATCGACTCCACCCGGAATCCCGCCCGTTCCAGGCAGTGGGTCATGAGCCGGGTCAGCGCCGGGTCATCCTCCACCAGAATGATGCTTGTTGTGCCGTTGTCGGTCATCTCGCACGCTCGCACAGGGGGCTCGCGATGTGATTTTCACTCACCCGTTATTGACGGTTATCGGCAGTTATCGGCAGCTACCCGGTACGCCGTAGCTCCCGGAAAACGGCGCGTCGCGTCAGACCCCGGGTTTTTTCAGCCGGTCGAGAAACTCCTGCTGAGTATTGCTGCGCGGGAAGGGGGCGTCGGGAACCGATACACCAAGAAACCCACACAGAGGTTCCCAGCCGTCGGCCACGTCGTACACCAGCAGTCTGTCTGGTGCAATTCCGGCCTGCACCGCGGCGTTGTGGGCATCGTAGATAGCCAGCACATGGTCTTTGTCCTCGATTCCGTTGAAGGTACCGTGCAGGATCAGTTCCCGCGGCATGACCAGTGAGGCGAAGTGGGGGTCATCCTCGGCCGGCAGCGGGCGGCGTTGCGCGGGAAAGATGGTGCTGCTGATGCTGTTGTACCAGGCGTCGCGGTCGCGGACGGTGAGACTCACTTGCGCTTCCGGGGCGTGGTCGGCGAGCTGGCGCCAGAAGTGCGCCGGCGGCCAGTCCACCGCGGCGCGGTAACCCTCGAACAGCGCATCCCAGTCCGCGCTCCGGTTGACGAAGGCATCCCGCCACAACTGGGCGTGCCCCGGGTGCTGGAAGACGTCGTTCATGTGGTAGCAGGGTCCCCGGTCGAGCTGTTCCAGGGCCAGCTTCAGCGACAGGGTGCCGGTACGCCCGAAGCCGGCGCCGATAATCTCGAGACTCATGTAACTAATTAACTAATGCGCGTCGCCGTCAGGCCAGGTAGCTGTCCAGCACCTTGATGATGCGGTAGACCGCCTTCACCGTAGGGATCTCGACGCCCAGTTCCTCGCCTTTGTCGACGAACGGCCGGATGGTGAAATCCACCTCGGTCTTGCGGCCGCGCACCACGTCCTCGTGCATCGAGGTGCGCCCCTTGTACTGGTTCTTGCGCATGCCCTCGCCGATCTGCATCACCGTCTGCACCGCCTGCTCGAAGGTGCCGGAATCGAGTTCCTTCAGACGGGACACGGGGGCGAAGAAGTTTTCCGGTTGATAACCCAGCGCCTTGTAGACGGCGATCAACTCCCGGGCGTACTGAACGTAATGTTCCGCCCCTTCCTGGACGACCATGCCGTCTGCCATGGTCAGCTCCCGAACGCCGGCCATGGCGCTCACCGACCAGCCCGCCGCGTTGGCGATCTGGGTCACCTTCTCCCAGATCACCTGTTCGATGTTGTTCACCGCCTTGGTGCCGATCTTCGCGGCGTTGCACAGGTCGACGATCTTCTGCACCCGCTGTGATGAGCTGCCGTCCATTTCGCCGAAATAGGTGCTCTGCGGAATGGTGAAGTTGTGGTTCGCCTCGCCCGGACCGGCGAGGTTGCCCGCCTCGATGGTGGCGAAGCCGATCACCTGTTCCGCTCCCAGCCAGTCGCTGAGCAGCTGTTCCTTGATCACGCTGTTCTGGAAGGAGCAGGCTGCCCCCACGCGCCCTTTCAGACTGGCGGCACCCGCCACTGCCGACTCGTTGTCCTTGCCTTTCACGCCGAAGATCAGGTAGTCGAAGTCGCCCTGCGCCTGGTCCGCCGATTCCACCGCCGTGATGTTCTTGACAAGGTGTTCCCCCTGCACGCCGGTGATCTTGAGGCCGTTGGCGTTGATGGCGTCGACGTGCGCCTTGCGGCCAATGAGCGTGACGTCCGCCCCCTCGCGCGCGCAGTAACCGCCGAATATCGATCCGAGCCCGCCGGCCCCCAGAACGCAAATGCGCATCGATCCCCTCCCCGAATGATCCGATGGCGACGGGGGCTGGTTTCCCCCCCGCCGGTGAGGCCGCCATTCTCGACGGCGCTGCCGGTGACGACAAGTGCGGCGTCCCGCCGCTCAGCGCTGCAGCGTGTAGAGCAGGTCCGCGGATTGGTTTACCCCGGAGCGCGCCCGCAATTCGAGACTCTCCGCTAGCCGATAGCGCAGTGTCACCGCGCTGTAGCGGTCCATCAGACTCAGACCGTAACCCACGAACAGCCGCGGCGACAGGTACTTGCCGAGCAGCAGACTGGTGCTGCCCTGCGCGGTGTCGCCCAGGCTCACCTCGTCGAGCCCGAAGCGGGCCCCGATGGCCTGGGAGATCTCCTCGCCCCGACTGAGTCCCAAGGTGGTGGCGGCCTGCACCAGCAGCCCCGCATCGGCCGTGGTTCCCGTGCCCATCGGCCGGCCGAACAGCAGAACCGCCAGGGCGTCCGCATCGCTTAGGCGGGGCGACGAGTAGAGCGTCACCAGCGGTTCGCGGGCGGTGCCGCGGACCCGGACGCCGGCCGTGTACGCGCCGCTGCTGCGGCCCGCCTCCAGTTCGAGCCCGGGATTCGCCAGCGGTCCGCCGCCGAACCGTACCCGGCCCGGCGCGAGCGCCAGCTCCCGGCCCATCACCCGGTAGCTGCCTTCGGCCACAATCAGTTCGCCGACCGCGGTGAGCGGTTCGCCCGGCAGGTCGGTCACGGCGAGAGTCCCGGTGAGGCGCGCCTCGTAAGCGGGGCCGGCCAGGTGCACCGCGTCCCCCAGACGTGCCGTCACGCGGGTGCTCACCTGCCAGGGTGCGGCCGCCCGCGGAGGCGGCTCCACTCCCAGGATCCGCACGTCATCGGAAGCGGTGATCTGCCCCGCCTCGTCGCGCACCTGGAAGTGAGCCGCCGGCACCGTCACAGCGCCGTCGATGGCGACCTGTCTTCCCCGGATGCGAAGATCTAGTGCAGGGGAAATCGTCAAGCGGTTGCCGCCGCTATCGAGCACCTGGGCGTCCTCACCCTCGAGGCGTGCGTCCAGTGCCTGGAACTCACCCTGCTCGGTACGCCAGGTGCCGCTGCCGCGCAGCGTCCCCCCGCCGGCTTCCGCTTGCAGCCGGAACGCCGTTTCCTGGGCCCCGGATTCGAATTGCACCGCCGGATCGACGAAGGTGACACCCAACGCGGCGGCCGTGACGCCTCCGCTGATCCGCAGGTCGCCGGTCATGCGCGGTGCGGTCACGCTGCCCGCCACGTCGAGGCTTCCCCCGATGCTGCCCTCCACGGCGTCCAGTTCCGGAAACAGTTCCGCCAGGGACCTTGCATCGGGCAGGTTGATCCGGGTCGACAGCGCGATCGGCGACACCCGCCAGCGCGCCACGGCGAACGGGTCGGCGAGCGTTCCGCTGGCGGAGAACCGAGGCGGCTGGTCCGCTGTCGCGGGACCCGCGGCAATCAGCGAACCTTCCGCCTGCGCGGCGTCGGCGCGCAGCGCGACGGTCAGGGTGTCGATGTCGAACAGTGGCAGCGCCGCTCCTCCGGCATCCAGAAGCCGGGGTTCCCTAACCACGAGATCCGCCGCCAGCCGGTGCAGGGTGCCGGCGCGCAGGCCGACGGCCAGATCGCCACTGGCCACCCCGCGCAAACCGATCGGCAGGGACGGGAAGGCGGCGGGACCGCTGGTCACTACCAGCTCGCGCATCGCGAGTCGCGCTTCCAGATCACCCCCCGCCGATCCGGTGCCGGCCAGACAGATGCTCTGCCCGCCGCGCAACGCGCAGACGGGCGCCATTTCCCATCCCTTGCGGTCGATGCGCAAAGCGGTCGCCTCGCGCAGAAGCCAACCACCCGCCGGGAGCAGCGCGTCGAGTTGAACGATGTCGCCGCGCCAGCCCGCGTCCCGTAACCCGCCGCTCATCACCGCGATCACGGGAACCGAAAACGCTGGAGTGTGAGCGGTCAACTCGATCCCGGCCCGATGT
Source organism: Pseudomonadota bacterium (assembly GCA_036142245.1). Classification (GTDB taxonomy): domain Bacteria; phylum Pseudomonadota; class Gammaproteobacteria; order Immundisolibacterales; family Immundisolibacteraceae; genus JAYZWP01. The sequence continues at coordinate 6,029 of JAYZWP010000075.1, forward strand.
GAACCGGGCGTGCCCGATGCCTGGGCCGCAGCATCGACTCGTATCCCTTCAGCGGCGTTACTCTCGTGCGACAGGCCTGCCATCTCCCAGGTCATCGCGAACGGGGCCGCGGCGTCGGCGGACCCGTTCGCGGTCACAGCGAGCCGTTCCAGCGTCCACGGACCGTAGTGCAAATCCGCGCCGTTGCCCTCCAGGGTGACCGCCGGTGACGCGCGCTGCCCGGAGACAGTCATTGTTGCGTCCAGGCGGCCGGCGGCCGCGGTCGACAGCATGGCCAGTTCGTTCAGATCGACGCGTAGTCCGAGATCGAGGTCTCGATCGTCGACGCGCCCCGCCAACTGCAGGCGGTTACCGCCGGCGCCGAGGCGGGCGTGGCGGATCTCGATGTCGGAGCCCCGCCAGATGATCCGCGCCGCCCCCGTCAGGGGGTGTTCGGCGATCCGCCCGGTGAGATCGTCGGCGTGGAGTTCGCCGCTTGCCCCGGTAAGACTGGCGTGGCCCGACAGGCGGGCCGCCAGACCATGAATCGGTTTGAGAGACTGAACCCATCGGGACAACTCGACACTGCCCTCCACCAGTCGCAGTTCCCAGGTGAGTTCATCATCCCGCCAGGCGACTTGTCCGGCGCCCTGCAGACCGACGCCCGGCAGTTGTGCGTCGAACGTCTGGATATCGAGTCCGGTGCGGGTACCCTCACCGGAGGCCTGCCAGTCGATGCGCTCCTCCCGTAACCCGGCGGCGCCCTCAGTGGCCCAGCGGTAACCGGTCTGCGTCCCGGTCAGGGCGACGCGCGCACGCGGCACGGTCAAGCCGTCGGGCAGGCGGGTGTTGAACGGTCCACCGCTCTCCAGATTGTCGAGTTCGAGGGTCAGCTCCGCACCCGCCAGATTGTCCGGCCGGATCGAGAGGGGCAGCACGCCGGTCAGGCGCGCCGTTGCGCCCTCCCGGCGCAGTGCAAATTCTGTGATGTCCAACCGCTCGAACCCGCGCAGTACGACATCACCCTGAATCGCGGTGGCGCTGTCCGGCTGCTCCATCAAGCTGCCGGTGACCCGGACGGTCAGATCGCCGGCGGTGCCGGAAAGCCGTATATCCGCGTCCACGGGCCATTGCGCGCGTGCCGCGGCCCGGTGGCGCACAGACAGGCTGATCCGCTGCGCACCGAAGAAATTCACGCTGCCGGTCGCCTGCAGCTCGCCCGCCGCCCAGGTGAAGCCACTATCTTCCAGCCACAACCGAGTGCCGGCAAAGCCGCCCGCCAACTGAACGGTGCGCAGTTCCTGCGCGCGTGGTGCAGCCTCCGGTTGCCAGATCAGCCGGCCGACCCGGGCGTTTTCCAGCGAGACCCGAATCGGCAGATGCCAGCGCGGCAGTTCATCCAACTTTTCCGCCGCAGTGGCGCGCGGCATCAGCGTTATGGCAGCGGCGGTCAGCCGCGTGATGGCGACATCCCAGACCAGCAGGCGCCAGGGGGACCAGTCGACCTCCAACCGGGGTACCAGGACGGTGACCACCGGGTCCCGGTACGCGATGTCGGTCAGTACCAGCGGCCCGGTCAGGTCGCCGGCGGCGACCTGCAGGGTGAGGCGGCCTTCGGGCAGCAGCGCCGCGAGCCGCGGCACCAGCCAGCGCGCGCCGTCGTGGGTGTTCGTCAGCCAGTACAGCGCAGCGGCGGCCGCCATCGCGGGCAGCGCCAGCCACGCCACCAGGCGTCGGCTGCGGGTCATCGGTTTGATGCTATGGATAGGCTAAGAGGCTGGGGTGGGCCGCCGCCCGGTGAACGTCTTACGCTGGGCCGTATTTTGCCGGCAAGCAGCCGTCGCGAACTGCTGCAACGCCCGAACGATGGGGTGCCCGGTAAATCTGCTCCCATGCATGATGACCTCCTCAAATGATCCCGCATCGTGCCAACTTCCTACTTGCCAATGGCCCTGATTTAGGGGCGGGGACAGTTGGAAATCACCCTGCGCTTGGCTGTCGGCGGGACTCTTTCGTCGCCACGGATGACGCTACCTCGGCCTCCTAGTCGAGTGGTGAGTATCCTCGCCGACCTAGACACTCCTTCACGGACTTGAGTCTGTCTTCCACGTCCACTTCCGTACCTCCGAGGGTATGCGAAAGCGCATATCCGGAGACCACTCCTGGACCGCCTGTTGCTGCTGCTGCGGCCGTCATGGCCACCGCTTCCGCTACTGAACTGCCGGACCTGACCTGCTCCCGGCCAGCGGCTTCGGCATTACAAGCGGCCCGATCCATTGCGTATCGATTTGCATCAAAACCCGGCGCACGCGTGTTCACGATGGGCGTTGTAACCGGTGCCGTGAATGGGCGGCTCTTAGCCGCGGGCGTGGAGGTGTCATTGTTTGCCGTGTAACCCGAAGCGCGGCAGCGGCGTGTCGCTTCTTCCCAGACGCCATCCTGCATCGAGCAATAGTCGCGTAGATCAGATACTGGTGGCGACATGGCGCATGCGGCCGAAATCAG
>JAYZWP010000076.1:0-2889 GCA_036142245.1 Pseudomonadota bacterium
GGAGCGCAGTTCGGCACGGTGAATGTGGCCGCACACGACGCCATTCGCGCCCTGCCGTCTCGCTTCCTGGGCCAGCGCTTCTTCGAAGTTGCTGATGTAGTTCACGGCATTTTTCACTTTGTGCTTGAGAAACGCCGCGAGGGACCAGTAGGGCCAGCCGAGTCGCCGGCGGCCCCAGTTCACAAGCCGGTTCAGGGTCAGCAGCCAGGCGTAGGCTTTGCTGCCGATCAGAGCCAGAAGGGGACTGCAGGTAACCACGCTGTCGAAGTCGTCGCCATGGAGCATCAACAGACGGCGGCCATCCGCGGTTTCGTGTAGGCAGTTGCCGCGAATCTTCACCTTGCCCAGGGTAAGACCATGGTAGGCCCGCAACGCCTCATCGTGATTGCCGGGAATGTAGATCACGTCGGTGTCCCGCTTCGCCTTGCCCAGGATGGTGCGCACCACGTTGTTATGGGCCTGCGGCCAGTAGAGTCCCTTGCGCATACTCCACAGGTCGATGATGTCGCCCAGGAGGTAGAGTCGTTCGCACTGCGTCGAACGTAGAAAGGCGAGCAGATCATCCGCCCGGCATCCCTTGAAACCGAGATGAACATCGGAAATCCAGACGCTGCGGTACTGTCTGGTAGGGAAGTGGTTGTCGTTCCGGCTCATGACGGGGACGCAGCTTCGGTCCATGGCAATACCGCTACATGACAGTTTGTTGAAGATTTTGTGACGGTCTGCCCGGACGGACGGTTCTGGAAACCGGGCGCAGAACCTGTCACGATGCCCATCCCCGCTTTATCAACCCGACGCGGAGTTTCGCCGATGTCACCTTGCCGCTGCCTGCCGTTGCTGACTTGTCTGCTGGTGTCTGCCGTGGGCAGTCACACGGCGAGCGCATTTGGATTGACGGATCTGCGCGAGATGCTGGGGGGCGGCGGTGAGACGGAGGGTTTGTCGCAGGATCAGGCCGCGGCGGGACTGCGCGAGGCACTGCGTCAGGGCGCCGAGGTGGCGGTTGCCCGGCTCGGTACCGCCGGTGGTTTCGTCGATAACCCGGAGGTGCGGATCCCGCCCCCGGGCCCGCTGGCGTCGATGGAATCGGGATTGCGGGGTATCGGTCTGGGGAGTGTTGCGGATGACTTCTCCCTGGCCATGAACCGTGCCGCGGAGCAGGCGGTGGCCGTGGCGCTGCCGGTGCTCGGCGAAGCTGTCGAGAATATGACCCTGAGCGATGCCGTCCAGATCGCGCGCGGTTCCGAACATGCCGCGACCGATTATCTGCGCGCCACCAGCGCCGCACAGATTCAGAGCCGGATGCTGCCGTTGGTGAGCGAAGCCACGGCGCGCACCGGCGTGACCGGTCACTACAAGAAGCTGACGGATCGTGCCGGCCCGTTACTGTCGGCGCAGGTGCCGGATCTGGATCGCTACGTAACGGAACAGGCCGTCGGGGGCCTGTTTCACGTCATCGCGCAGGAGGAGCAGCGCATTCGCCAGAATCCGGCGGCGCGCACCACCGAGTTGCTCCGGCGGGTTTTCTCCCGGTAAGTACCTGCCGGTCGCAGCAAGATCCGTCCCATGGCGAAGGTCGCTGGCCTCTGGGTCTATCCCTTGAAATCGGCGCGCGGGATCGCAAGGAAAGCCCTCACGGTCGATCCGGCCGGCGTTCGGTCGGATCGCCGTTGGATGGTGGTCGATGCAGGGCGACACTTTCTGACCCAGCGCCAGCTGCCGGCCATGGCGCGTTTGTCGGCGCGTCCCGACGCCGGCGGTATCGTGCTGTCAGCGCCCGATGTCGGCACGCTGGAGGTGGCCGCTCCCGGAGCGGGTGCACCGGTACGCCGTGTCCAGATTTGGGGCCAGGAGGTTGAGGCCCGGGCGGCCGGCGACGGCGCGGCGGCTTGGCTGACCAAACTGCTCGGCAGGCCCTGCGAACTGGTCTGTCTACCAGACGACAAGGGCCGTCCGCTGCCGCCCGGCTACGCCCGGAGCGACGAGGAGGCGGTGGGCTTCGCGGATGCCTTTCACGTCCTGCTGGTGGGCGACGGGACCTTCGCGGAACTGAATGGGAGACTGGCCGCCAAGGGGGTCGCACCGGTCCCGCTGGATCGTTTCCGGCCCAACATTCTGGTCGCCGGCTTGGCGCCCGCGCAGGAGGACCGGTGGCAGCGGGTTGCCATCGGGGGAGTGGTGTGTCGGGTGGCCAAACCCTGTGAGCGTTGCCTGGTGACCACCGTCGATCAGCACAGCGGGGTGCGCCATCCTGACCGGGAGCCGTTGAAAACCTTGCAGGAATACCGGCTGGATGCTCAGGGTAACGCGCTGTTCGGTCAGAACCTGGTAGTCGAGGGCAGCGGGGTGATCCGCGTCGGCGACGGCGTGGAACCGCTCGGTTAAACGGATGCGCATCAGCGTCGTCATTCCGACCCGTGACCGGCGGCAGCGGGTGCTGGAGGCGCTGGCGTCGGTGTTGGCGCAGACTCGACCCGCGCAGGAAATCCTGTTGGTGGATGACGGCTCACATGACGGCACTGTCGGTGCCGTGCTCACTCGTTACCCCGGTGTGCGTTTGCTGCGGCAGCCGAATCGCGGTGTCAGCGCCGCACGGAACCTGGGCATCGAGGCGGCGCGGGGCGACTGGATCGCCCTGCTGGACTCCGACGACCGCTGGCAACCGCACAAGCTGGCCCGTCAGGTCGCGGCGCTGGCAGCCCAGCCGGATCGACGGGTCTGCCACACGGACGAGATCTGGATTCGGGACGGGCGCCGGGTCAATCCCGGGCGGCGCCATGGTAAGCCGGACGGCTGGGTTTTCGAGCGCTGCCTGCCGCTGTGTGCGCTGTCCCCATCATCGATGCTCATCCATCGCAGCGTGTTCGACGCGGTGGGCCTGTTCGACGA
>JAYZWP010000077.1:0-8709 GCA_036142245.1 Pseudomonadota bacterium
TGACCCGGCCGCGCGCAAGCCGTTGATGGATGCCCTGGTATCCCTGAATCCCCGCGCCTTCAAGGACGGCAATCCGAACTGGCTGTTCGCCGGTGTGACCTTGCGCATTCCGACGGACGCGCAGATCGCCGCAACGCCCGCGGTGGCGGCCGAGCGCCATCGCGCCACGCCAGCGGCACCGCGGGCAGTGGCTGACGCGCCGGAAGAGGCGGCGAGTGAACCGGCCGCGGATTCCGAGGCAGCCGCGGCACGGGTGGTCTACACCCGGGGCAGCGCCACGGCAGCCCGGCAGGACGGTGACGTGCGCAGCCTGGAGAAGGATTCCGACGTGTTCGAGGGCGACACCGTCAACACCGGACCCGGCAGTTACGTGCGGCTGCGCTACGACGACGGCGCCACCATGCTGCTGCGTCCCTCGACCCGGCTCGAGGTGGCGGAGTACCGCAATACGGGCGATCCCGACACCGAAAGCGCGCTGCTGAATCTCGTGAAAGGGGGCTTTCGGACCGTGACCGGTGCCATCGGCAGCACCAATCGCGGCTCCTATTCGGTGCGCACTCCGGTGGCCACCATCGGTATCCGCGGCACCGACTACTCGGTGCTCTGGTGCGAGAGCTGCGCGGGTGTCGACGGCGGGCTCTATCTGAAAGTGGACGAGGGGGCAACGGCGCTCGATTCCGGACAGGGAGCGCTCGACGTCGGCGCGGGGCAAAACTCCTTCGTGCCGGTGACCGGTGGTGCACCCCGCTATATCCGGGTGCCGCCGGCCGCGCTGGTCATGCCCAACCCGGGATGCGAGTGAGCCCGGTAATCCTGGATTCTCCGGCGGGAGTTGCGCGGACAGCGACAGTGCTTCCAGGTCTGACCACACCGCGCCCGGTGTGAACGACTCCGTCCGCATCGCGCCGCCGCCCGGATACGGCGCCCTGGTGGCCCTGGACCGCACCAAACACCGTGGCTTGGCGCCGCGCAACCCGCTGCCGTTCGGCGGCAAGCTGAACGCCCTGTATATCACCGGCACCGAGTTCCCGCTGGCGGCGCGTTATTACCCGATCGTGTTCGTGAAGGACTCGGGCCGGGATGCCTATGTTTCCATGGTGGTGACGGCCCTCACCGCGGGGGAAAACCTGTTCGTGGATGAGGCGGGGCAGTGGGTTCGGGACGTCTATGTCCCGGCCTATGCGCGCCGTTACCCCTTCTGCGTGGCGCAGGTGCTCGATGACGGGGGCGAGCCCCGCCAGAACCTGATCTGTGTGGATGAGGGGGCTCTGGAGCGCAGCGACAAACCGCTGATCGACGCCCGGGGGGAGCCCACCGAAGCGTGGCACGCCATCGACCGCTTCCTGACGGAAATGGAGGGGGCCCGGCTGCATACCGAAAGGCTCTGCCGGGCGCTGGAAGATCTGGATTTGCTGGAACCGTTCGAGGCGCAGGCGTTCGTGAACGACGGCGGCAAGTTTCACCTGAAGAACATGTACCGGGTCACCGAGGAGCGGCTGCGCAAGCTGTCCGGCGATGTGCTGGAGGAGCTGGTCGCCAACAGCGATCTGGGACGGGTTTATGCGCATCTGCTCTCGCTGGATAATTTCAAGTTTCTGGTGGACCGGGCGGCGACGCGCCGTGCGACCGCCTGAATTACCACCAACCGGTCGGGCCAACGGCCGCCTGAATCGATCTTTCCGGGGCTGAACCATGGGTGTCGACATCAAGCTCACCGACCGGCAACTGCCGGTTTCACCGGTGTTCGTGGATTTTCTGGAACGCGCCATCAGCGGTGCCGGGTTCGACGATGCCAAGTGGCACGACCAGCTCAGCGAGGAACTCAGCCACGAGCAGCGTGAGGTGGTCGCGCGCGCCGCCGAAAGTGCCCAGAAGGTGATCGAGTCTCCGCTGGGGCAGGAGAAGGTGCGCCGCGCCTACGAGTTGCTGGTGGCTCTGATGACCGGCGACACACAGAAGATTCGCGACATCCAGTTCCGGTTTCACTTCATCAATATCGTGGGGGTGCCGCGCCACGGCGGTTCGTACCTTACCGGCGAGCTGTACCGCTCGCTGGGATACGACCCGGAGAAGGTGCCCAACGTCATCGCCCACGACGGCTTTCCGGAGGCCTCGCCGTTTCGCTTCCAGCCGGGCGTGAACAGTTGGATGAGCAGCCTGCAGACCATGGCCGAATACCTGACCATGGTGGAGATGTTCTTCGGCAAGCGGCGGCCCCACACCGGCAAGATCATCGTGCCGAAAAAGCTGCTCAAGGGCACCTACGCGGGCGGCTTTTTCCACCGGGTGCTGGGGGAGTCGGTGGAACATATCCTGACGGTGCGCCACCCGGTCACCTCCGCGATTTCAACCTATGAAAAATCGGGCGGCCTGCCGGAGAACGGCAAGTTCGCCATCCGCGGCAACATCGAGGAGTGGATCCGCCGCGATCTGGAGTACACCGGCGTGGAGCGTGAAGATCTGGTGCAGATGGACTATTTCGACGCCTACCTGCGCTACTGGGAGCAGTATCACTACTACGTCGCCACGACGGGGCTGAGCGCCAACCGCAACATCGACATCGTGCCCTACAGCCGCGCGCGGATGATGGGGATGGCGCAGCGGTTTCACAACCGGTTCGAGAGCGGCCTGGAGGCGAGCGACTTCAAGGTGTTCGACAAGCGCGACCGTCACCCGGCCTGGTTCGAAGCGGCCGAGCCGGCGGTGCAGCGCGTCGCCCAGGTGTGGCATCGGGTCGGGCTCGATTTCCCGGTGGCGGAGATTCTTGAGGCATGGTGAGTCGTGCACCCGGGTCGCGCCGTCTGGCCGGTGCCGGATGATGGATTACTGGATCGCGCCGTCGGTACTCTCGGCGAATTTCGCGCGCCTCGGCGCAGAGGTGGACGCGGTGACGGCGGCCGGGGCGGATCTCATCCATCTGGACGTCATGGACAATCACTATGTCCCGAACCTGACCGTGGGCCCCATGGTGTGTGCGGCGCTGCGCGATCACGGTGTTACGGTGCCGCTCGACGTGCACCTGATGGTCTCTCCGGTGGACGACCTGATCCGGGGTTTCGCCGATGCCGGGGCGCGCTACATCAGTTTCCATCCCGAGGCGAGCCGGCACGTCGATCGCAGTGTGAGGCTGATCCGCGATCTGGGTTGCCGGCCGGGGCTGGTGCTGAACCCGGCCGCACCGCTCAACCTGTTGGAGGAGATGCTGCCGGAACTGGACCTGGTGTTGTTGATGTCGGTGAATCCCGGCTTTGGCGGCCAGTCGTTCATCCCCTACGTGGTCGACAAGATCCGCCGGCTGCGGCAGATGATGAGCGCCCGGGGAGCATCGGCCAGGCTGGAGGTGGATGGTGGCGTGAAGGCGGACAACATCGCCGAGATCGCGCGGGCGGGGGCGGATACCTTCGTCGCCGGGTCCGCCATATTCGGTGCGCCGGATTACGCCGCCGCCATTACCGCCATGCGCGAGGCGCTGCGCGGGCTTGATTCACCCGCCTGATTGCCAGAGACTTGGCGCCCTTTTTTACGCCGGGGGCACTGCCGTGCCCGCCTGCCGAGATTCCCGATGTCGCAGCCATGACACCTGAACAGTTCGCGGGTTTCGCCGCACGGGGCTTCAACCGTGTGCCGGTGGCACGGGAGGTCCTGGCGGATTTCGATACTCCGCTCAGCGCCTACGCCAAGGTGGCCAGCGGTCCCTACAGTTATCTGCTGGAATCGATGCAGGGCGGCGAAACATGGGGCCGGTACTCCATCATCGGTCTTCCGGCGCGGGAACGGGTACAGGTGTTCGGCCAGCAGGTGGCGCATGTGCGCGGCGAGTCCATCGTCGAGGCGGCCGAGGTGGCCGACCCGCTGGCCTGGGTCCAGGAGTTCAGGGGGCGGTTCCGGGTGCCCCAGATGCCGCATCTGCCCCGTTTCTGCGGCGGTCTGGTCGGCTACTTCGGCTATGACACCGTGCGCTATATCGAGCCTCGGCTGGGACCCTGTCCCAACCCGGATCTGCTCGGCACGCCGGACATTCTGCTCACCGTGTCGGACGAGGTGCTGGTGTTCGACAACCTGCGCGGCACCATTTACGTGGTGGTGCATGCCGACCCGGAACCACCGAACGCGCTGCAGGAAGCAACGGCGCGGGTTGATGAGCTGGTCGCCCGGCTGCGCCGGCCGCTGCCGGAGCAGGGTCCGGAACTGCCCACCGGCGTCGTCGCCGATGTTGCCGAACAGTTCGCCGGAAGCTTTACGCGGGAGGGTTACGAGGCGGCGGTCGAACGGATCCGGCGTTACATCGTGGATGGCGACGTGATGCAGGTGGTGCCCTCGCAGCGCATGTCCATTCCCTTCTCTGCCAGACCTCTGGACCTTTACCGGGCGCTGCGGTTTCTCAATCCCTCCCCGTACATGTTTCACCTCGATCTGGCGGAATTTCAGGTCGTCGGCGCTTCTCCGGAAGTGCTGGCCCGCCTGGAAAACGGGCTGCTGACGGTGCGCCCCATCGCGGGCACCCGGCCGCGCGGCAGGACGGCCGACGAGGACCGCGCACTGGAGAAGGAGCTGCTGGCCGATCCCAAGGAGCGGGCCGAGCATCTGATGCTGATCGACCTGGGACGTAACGATGTGGGCCGGGTCGCCGTGGCCGGCACCGTGGAAGTGACCGAGCAGATGGCGGTGGAGCGCTATTCCCACGTGATGCATATCGTCTCCAACGTGCAGGGGCACGTGCGCGAAGGACTGGACGCCATCGATGCCCTGCGCGCGACCTTCCCTGCCGGTACCCTGTCCGGTGCGCCCAAAATACGCGCCATGGAAATCATCGATGAGCTGGAGCCGGTGAAGCGTGGGGTCTACTCCGGTGCCGTGGGATATATCGGCTGGAACGGCAACATGGACTCGGCCATCGCCATCCGTACCGCGGTGATCAAGGACGGCGAATTGCACGCCCAGGCCGGCGGCGGCATCGTTGCCGACTCGGTGCCGGCGCTGGAGTGGGAGGAGACGCTCAACAAACGCCGTGCCCTGTTTCGCGCCGTGGCCATGGTGCAGGCTGCTCAGGACGGATGAGGTCGCCATGCTGCTGATGATCGACAACTACGACTCCTTCACTTACAACCTGGTGCAGTATCTGGGCGAGCTGGGTGCACAGCCACGGGTCTGCCGGAACGATCAGATCACCCTGGAAGAGGTCGAGGCGCTGGCGCCGGAGCGGCTGATGATCTCCCCCGGTCCGTGCGACCCGGACAAGGCCGGCATCTCGCTGGAACTGGTGCGCCGTTTCGCCGGGCGTATTCCGATCCTGGGGGTTTGCCTGGGACACCAGTGCATTGGCCAGGCGTTCGGAGGCCGGGTGGTGCATGCCAGAGCGGTGATGCATGGCAAGACCTCACCGATCCATCACACCGGACAAGGGGTGTTCGCCAATCTGCCCTCACCGTTCGAGGCAACGCGCTACCACTCCCTGGTCGTTGCCTGGGACGGTCTGCCGGACTGTCTGGAAGTTACCGCCTGGACGCTGGATGAGTCCGGTGAGCCTGCAGAGATCATGGGTTTCCGCCATCGCGAATGGCCGGTGGAGGGGGTGCAGTTTCACCCCGAGTCGATCCTGACGGAGCATGGGCACGACCTGCTGCGCAATTTTCTTGCGCTGCCGGCGGTGTCCGGAGCCGCGGCGTGACGCTTTCCGCTTTACAGGCCGCATTGGCGAAGGTCATGGACGGGCACGATCTGGACCGGCCCGCCATGACCGCGGCGATGCGGACCATCATGCAGGGCGAGGCGACGCCGGCCCAGATCGGCGCTTTTCTGACCGCGCTGCGCATGAAGGGCGAGACCATCGAGGAGATCGCCGCCGCGGCCCGGGTGATGCGGGATCTTTCCACCCGGGTGACCGTTGCCACGGATCACCTGGTCGATACCTGTGGCACCGGGGGCGACGGCGCCCGCACCTTCAACGTGTCGACCGCCGCCGCGTTCGTGGTGGCGGCGGCCGGCGGCCGGGTGGCCAAGCATGGCAACCGCTCGATATCGAGCCGCAGTGGCAGCGCCGATCTGCTGGAAGCTTGCGGCGTGGTGATCGACCTCCCGCCGGCGCAGATCGCCCGCTGCATCGAGCAGGTCGGGGTCGGGTTCATGTTCGCGCCGGCCCACCACCAGGCGACGCGGCACGCCGCCGGGCCGCGTCGAGAGTTGGCCGTGCGTACCATCTTCAACGTGCTGGGTCCCCTCACCAACCCGGCGCTGGCGCGTCGGCAGGTGATCGGCGTCTACGATGCGGCGCTGACCGAACCGCTGGCGCGGGCGCTCGGTCTTCTCGACAGCGAGCGGGTGATGGTGGTCCATGGTCACGATGGGCTGGATGAGATTACGATCGGCGACGTGACCCGGGTCTCGGAACTCAGCGGCGGCAAGGTCACCAGCTTTGAGATTACGCCGGAAGCCTTCGGGATCGAGCGCCGCAGCGTGCAACAGGTGGCCGTCGCCAGCGTACAGGAGAGCCTGGGACTGGTGCGCGAAGCACTATCCGGAAAGGCCGGAGCGGCCAGGGATATGGTCTTGCTGAACGCGGGGGCTGCCATCTACGTGGCGGGCCTGGCCGAGGATCACGCCGCCGGCGTGCAGCGGGCGCGGGAGGTGATCGACTCGGGGGGCGCCGCGGCGACGCTGGCGGAGTTGGCGGAATTTACCCAGCGCATCGCGCCGGGAGCAGCCCGTTGAGCGGCACGGTGCTCGACCGGATCGTCGCCCGCAAGCGGGAAGAGGTGGCGGCGGCGAAGCGGTCACGGCCCCTCGCCCAGGTGGAGGCTGCCCTGGGCGGGGCGCCTGTGCCGCGCGGCTTCGCAGACGCCATGAAGCGGAAGGTCGCCGCGGGCTCGCCGGCCGTGATCGCCGAGGCGAAGCGGGCTTCCCCCAGCAAAGGGCTGCTGCGGGATCCTTTCGACCCCGCGGCCATCGCGGTAGCCTACGAGCGAGGTGGTGCAGCCTGTCTGTCCGTGCTGACGGATCACCATTTTTTCCAAGGGTCCGCCGATGATCTGCGGGCAGCGCGGGCGGCCTGTGCGCTTCCGGTGCTGCGCAAGGATTTCATGATCGACCCCTATCAGGTCTATGAAGCGCGTGAGATGGGGGCGGATTGCGTGCTTCTGATCGCCGCGGTGCTTGGCGACGCGCAGATGCGGGAACTTCATCAGGTCGCGGTCGCCCTTGGTATGGATGTGCTGTTCGAGGTGCACGAGCGCGCCGAATTGGAACGGGTGTGTCCGCTGGCGCCGGAGCTGCTCGGTATCAATAACCGTGATCTGCGTAACTTCGAGACGCGGCTCGACACGACCATCGCGTTGCTGGACGGGGTGCCCGAAGGAGCCCTGGTTGTGTCGGAAAGCGGCATCGGCAGTGCGGCCGATGTGGCCTGGTTGAGAGCCCGTGGGGTCGACGCTTTTCTGGTCGGGGAAGCCTTCATGCGCGCCGATGATCTTGCCGCGCAGGTGCGCCGGCTGTTCTTCGCAAGCGAAGCGGTGTCGCCGGAACCGTGAATTCGCTACGTCCGCCCAGACCCACCGGGCTGCACCACGTCGCGTTGCGGGTGGTCAACCTGGCCGCCTGCGAGCGGTTCTACGTCGAGTTGATGGGCATGGCCGTGGAGTGGCGCCCGGACCCTGATAGCGTCTATCTGACCGGCGGGGCCGACAATCTGGCGTTGCACCGGGCGGATGCGGTGAGCGGCAATCCGCGGACCGGGGTACTGGACCACATCGGTTTCGTGCTGGCGCGCATCGAGGACGTCGATCGGTGGCACGACTACTTGTGTGCGCACGAGGTGCCTATCGTCGCGAAGCCGCGCACTCACCGCGACGGTGCACGCAGCTTCTACTGCCTCGATCCCGACGGTAATCGGGTACAGGTGATTTTTCATCCGCCGCTGGCTCCGGCAGCGGGCAACCAAGGGGGGACGAATTGACTAAACAGAAGAACGTCGTGCTGGAAGGGTTCAATAACCTTACCAAGACCCTCAGTTTCAACCTGTATGACATCTGCTACGCGCCCAGCCGCCGGGCACAGGACGCCTACATCGAATACATCGATGAGACTTTCAACGCGGAGCGGCTCACCTCGATACTGACCGATGTCACCGAGATCATCGGCGCGCAGATCCTCAACATCGCCCGGTACGATTACGATCCCCAGGGGGCCAGCGTCACCATGCTGATTGCCGAGGGTGGGGATCGGCTGGCCGATAACAACCAGGAGGCGCCCGGTCCGCTGCCGGAATCGGTGGTTGGCGCGCTCGACAAGAGCCACGTGACGGTGCACACCTACCCCGAGCGCCACCCGGTGGAGGGAATCTCCACCTTCCGCGCGGATATCGACGTTTCGACCTGCGGAGAGATTTCACCCCTCAAGGCACTGAATCTGCTCATCCACAGTTTCGAGTCCGATATCGTCACCATCGACTACCGTGTACGCGGCTTTACCCGGGACGTGGATGGCACCAAGCATTTCATAGATCACGACATCCATTCGATTCAGAACTACATCGATCCGGAAACGCTGGCACTGTACGAAGCGGTCGATTTCAATCTTCACCGGGAGAACATTTTCCTCACCAAGCTGCGGCGACAGTCGCTGAACCTGGACGACTACCTGTTCTCGGTCTCTTCGGCGGATCTGGACGAGGAGTCCCGGGAAGCGATTTTCAATCTCCTGGAGGTCGAGATGACC
>JAYZWP010000078.1:0-2960 GCA_036142245.1 Pseudomonadota bacterium
ACTCACCAGCAATGCGGCCAGCAGCAAAGCCTCCGCCGGCAGGTTGTCACGCAGATCAGGCAACCCCGGCCTGAATAACCTGCGCGCCACCCACAAAACCAGAAGCGCCTCCGCCAGCACCGCCAGAATATTGCCGGCGGTAAACCAGAATGGCGAAGAAAACAGGGTGCGCAACACCAGCTCGCCGAGCACCAGCCCGGGCAGCAGGACAGGCCCGAAACCGAGTACCGCGGCGATTCCGATTCCGCTTGGCAGCCAGAGCGGTACCACCGGGTTGTCCAGGGGTGGTATCGGCAGGGTCAGCGCACCGGCCGCAGCGTACAGAGCAGCCAGCAATAACCACCGCAGCAGATGTTGCGCACCGCCTTTCAGCATGGCGCTCCCACTTGCAGCCTCCTGCCTGCCCGGGTAAGCACGTCACGCGACACGTGGTGCCCCCCTCTGTTAACCCCCCAGCTCGTCTCCATACTCGCCACGGCCTTGTAGTCGTTATTCCGGAGTTTCAGAACCGATGATTATGCTACGGTTGCTGTTCGCAGTTGGCGTTATTGCCCTCATCTGACCTGTTGCGCGCCCCATACCGCCCCCTCGATGACCGGACCGCTAGTGATCGCCCACCGCGGCGCCTGTGCTTACCTGCCCGAGCACACCCTGGAAGCGAAAGCGCTGGCCTATGCGCAGGGGGCAGACTACCTGGAGCAGGACCTCGTGATGAGCCGCGACGGTCACCTGGTCGTCCTGCACGACATCCACCTGGATGAAGTCACCGATGTGGCCGAGCATTACCCCGATCGGGCAAGACCGGACGGGCGCTACTACGCCATCGATTTCACCCTGGCGGAGATCCGGACCCTGCGTGCGGTCGAGCGCTTCGCCCGGGAGACAGGCGGCGCGGTGTTTCCGGGTCGCTTCCCTGCCGCAACGGGCAACTTCAGGCTACACACCTTCGCCGAGGAAGTGACGCTGATCCAAGGCTTGAACCGTAGTACCGGCGGGCAGGTAGGGCTCTATCCAGAGATCAAACGCCCCGCCTGGCACCGCTCTCAAGGCAAGGATCCATCGGTGCGGCTACTCGAAGAACTGGCCGGCTTTGCCTATACCGACGAACAAAGCGCGGTCTTCGTGCAGTGTTTCGACCCCGCCGAGTTGCGCCGTATCCGGCATGAATTGGGAAGCCGCCTGCCGCTCATCCAGCTCATCGCCGATAACGCCTGGGGCGAGGCGGATACCGACTACGACCTGCTGCGTACGCCCGCTGGGCTCAGCGAGATTGCCACCTATGCGCAGGGGATCGGCCCGCACTGGTCACACCTGATCGAAGGACTGAACAGCGATGGTTCGCCGCGGCTCACGGGGCTGGCAGAGGCTGCCCACGCCGCGGGGCTGCTGGTGCACCCGTACACGGCGCGCCGAGAACAGATTCCGTTTGGCATCGCCGATATCGACGCCTGGGTACGACTGCTGTACGCGCAGGTCCGAGTTGACGGATTGTTCATCGATTCCCCGGACGACGCCTCCCGGGTATTGCGGGCACTCGCCGCGGAACCACGGCCCGCTGCCTGATCACGGCCAGCCGGCGCCGGGAACTTCGACCCGTGTCTTCACCACCCAGGCCTTGGAGTCCCCCTTGGCGAGCCGCTCGATCTCGGTATCCGCGGCGACCATATAAAGCGTACGCCGGTCCGGTCCACCCAGGGTACAGGTGACAGCGTTGGGTGCCGGTTTGACCCGATGGGTCACTTCACCGCCCTCCACTACCCTGACGAATTCACCGGTACCGAAGGAACTCACCCAGACCGCCAGCTCGGCGTCCAGGGCGATGCCGTCCGGCATGCGATCCCCCAGTTCGGCGAACACCCGCCGCTCGCCCAGCCCGCCGTCCGGCGCGATGGTAAAGGCGGTCAACCGATGGGCGAATGTTTCCGCCACGATCAGGGTCTTACCGTCCGGAGTCACCACCATGCCGTTGGGAAACGACAACTGATCCGCTACCCGGGTCACGCTGCCATCGGCGGCGACGCGCTGGATGCAGGTATCGCACGGCTGCTCACTGCCGCCGAACAGATCGAACCCGAAATTACCTGCATAGGCGTCACCGGACGGCAGCACCACCAGATCATTGACATCCCCGGTCGCATCGGGTTTCAGGCTGGCGTATTCGCTCACCTCGCCGTTGCTGACTTTCAGCAGTTTGCGGTCCTGCATGGACACCACGAGCAACCCGCCGTCGGGCAAAAAACCCAATCCGGATGGCCGGTACGGCACTTCCAATATCGTCTCGTCACGTCCGTCGCCATCGATGGTCAACACCCTGTGGCCGAACATGTCGGAGACCCAGAGCTTGCCGTCGTGCCAGCGAATCCCTTCCCCGAACACCAGCCCCTCAAAAACCTTGGTGGCCGTCAGCTCGCGCATGATCTTTTCCTCCTCCCTCGACTGTGATGACGCCGACGCGTCAGGCAACCGCCGACGCATGCCATGAGATCAGCCGCCAGGCTTCCCCCTCATGGGCGTACACGGCCGTGTACCGCACCGTCATGCTCAGGTCCTGGCCCTGATACACAACCGCGATGTCCGCACAGCCATTGACCACGCCAACATCACCGTAGAGCCGGATCTGCTGCTCGCGTGGCTCGAACCGGCGATAGGCGATCTGTGCCGCGGTCTTCAGATATTGCGCCTTGTTCTCTTGAAGGCCATTGTTGTGAACATAGACCAGATCATCGGACAGCAGTGCCGCCAGAGCATCAATGTCGCCCGATGTGATGGCCGCGATGCGTCCCTGCTCGCAGGCTTCTAACGCCTGTATCGCGTCATTCATGACGTTTCTCCTCCGGACCCCTACGGGCGGGCTCTACCTACGCGGCCACCGCACGCGGCAGTCTGAGCATGGCAATGATGCCGACGATCGCCGTCAGCGCTTCATAGGCAACGGCACCCTCGTTGTAACCGGTCGGCCC
>JAYZWP010000079.1:0-4179 GCA_036142245.1 Pseudomonadota bacterium
TCGCATATCGCAAGGCCGATCGGTGCCTTGCGCAAGACTTCCCTGAAGTGGTGTCGCTGACGGCGCAGCCGACGCTCGCGCGCGTAGTGTTCGGTGCAGTCCCGCAATGCCAGGGTCACCGAATCCCCGCCGCCGAGACGCCACCCCCACGCCTCCAGTTCCACTACCTGCTGCCGACCGGTGGCGGCGTTGGTGATGGCGGTAACACCCAGGCTCCGGACTTGGCCCGCCGCTGCGTCGCCATCGCGGTTCGTGAGTGCGGCCGTAAGTAACGCCTTCATATCCAATGCGGGCATGAGTTCCATGGCGGAAATAGCGATTCCGTTGCCGGCATCGACGCCGAACCAGGGTCGGGCGGCAGCATTCATTGCCCAGACCAATCCCTGGTGATCCATCATCATCAGCGGCGTCGGTATATCGTCCCAGGACAGTTCCCCGCCACTCGTTGACAGGGGCAGCGCAATCGGCATCGGCACCTCCGGTGTGCCACACAGCACCAACACCTTGGATCGGCGCGATCGAGGGTTGGCAGACAGAGCTCCGGATCAGGGAGTTTCTGTCATCACGGGCGACACATTCAATGTAAAATAGTTTTTCATTTCTCCCTTTAAAAACAATATGTTATTTAATAATCTGGCAAGTGTCCCGCAAGGCGTGAGGGGCGTCAAGAACTTCTCGTGTGGCGCCAATCGCCCCGTGAAGCCGGGAGGCCACCCCTTTCACCGGCGTGGCCCGACCCGGCACCTCGGAGTAGAGTTAGCAGATTCCTAATAAATCGGAGTGGGGGACGCCGCGATGGACGCACAAGTCAGACAACCGGATCGTGCGGCAGACTACGACGCCTTGATCCTGCCGGACCGCATCAACGGCCGGATGTACTACGAGCCGGCGATATTCGAGGAAGAACTCCAGAAAATCTGGTATGGCGACTGGGTCTTTGTCGGGCATGCCAGTGAGGTGCGTGACCCCGGCGAGTACCGTACCGGTCACATCGGCCGCCAGCAGATCGTCATGGCGCGGGACATGGCGGGAGAACTGCACCTGTTCCTGAACCGCTGCCGTCATCGCGGCAACACCATCTGCCAGGGACGCCGCGGAAAGACCCAGGGCTTCATTTGCGCTTACCATGGCTGGACCTATGATCTGGATGGTACGCTCAAGGCGGTACCGTTCGCCGATGGCTATGGGGAATCACTCGACAAAGGCAACCTGGGGCTGACCAAAGTGCCCCGGGTCGGCGTCTATCGCGGCTTTGTCTTTGCCAGCCTGAACCCGGACGCGCAGGCGTTCGACGAGTATCTGGGCGCCGCCAAAGACAGCATCGACCGGTTCTGCGACCTCTCTCCCAGCGGCGAGATCGAGATGCGTTCCGGCGTCTGGCGGATGAAGATCCACGCCAACTGGAAAATGTGGCTGGAAAACTCGGTCGATCTCTACCACGCGCCTTCCACCCACGCCTCGAACGCGTACATGGCGAGCTTCGAGGGAAAGAAAGGCCCCGAGTTCGCTAAGCAGGTGGCCGGGATGGGAGCGGGTTTCAACCAGGTCGAGTTGCGAGACCTGGGCAGCGGTCATGTCGATTGTGACATGCGCCCCCTGCGCCGCAAGATCGGCATGACCTATACCGGCGAGTGGACCGAAGGGGTGTCGGAATCCGCGTCACAAGCGTTCCAGGACGCGATGATTGCCTGCCACGGCAAGGAAAAAGCTGAGCGCATCGCCGTTGATGGCCCGCCCCATACGGTAATGTTTCCGAATCTGTTCTTCATGTTGCAGGACATCCGTTGGTGCGTACCGGTCGCGCCCGACCTGACCTACCTCTACTACGCACCGGTCACCCTGAAAGGCGCGCCGGACGAGATCAACACCATCCGCCTGCGGCGCGATGAAGGCGCTTATGGTCCCGCCGGCTTCCAGCTGTCCGACGATATCGAGGTATGGGAGCGGAACTTCCGCGGGATTCAGACGCGCACCAACGAATGGAACCTCCTGAACCGTGGTATCGATCTCGACATCAGCACGGATGCGCAAGGCTTGCACTACCAGACCGAGCAGAGCGAATACAGCATGCGGATTCAGTGGGCCCGCTACAAGGAGATCATGGCAGCGAGCTGACCGCGGTAATCACCTGTCGCCCCTGCGGCGTTCTGTCCCGCCCGATCAATCCTCGCCGTGCGCCTGCATCCGCTCCTTGAGCGGCTGGATGAATTGCAAGGTACAGAACATCAGGAATGACAGCAGCAGGGCGATCTCGAACCGCTGCCACGCCACCGCCAGACCGATGGTCCCGGTAGTCCAGAGCGCCGCTGCCGTCGCCGTGCCCGAGACGTCCTGGGTCCGGTCGTTCTTAAGAATGGCGCCGCCGCCGATAAAGCCCATCCCGGTAATGATGCCGTACATGACCCGCGCCTCGGCGTCCGTGGTATCGAGCACCTCGATGCCGATCAGCATATAGCCGCAGGTCGCCATCGCCACCAAGGGAAACGTCCGCAGACCGGCGCTGCGAGCGTGCTTCTCGCGATTCCAACCCACAGGAACCGCGAGCAGATAAGCGATGCCCAGATAGATCAGATGGGTGACAACCGCATTCCAGTCCGCATCAAACAACATGGCGAAACCTGCGTGATTAACCGAACCTTATTCCACCAGGGAGCCGGTCTATCTCGCAAGAACTGTCGATTCGCTCCGGTAGCCAGGTCACCAGCTCCGGCCAGACGGCGAGCAGTCCCAATGCGAGCAGTTGGATGAGAATGAAGGGTATCACCCCGGCATAGATCTCCCCGGTGCGCAGTTCCGGGGGCGCAACACCGCGCAGATAGAACAGCGCGAAGCCGAACGGCGGGGTCAGAAACGAGGTCTGCAGATTGATGGCAATCATGATGCCGAGCCATACGGGATCCAGCCCCATGGCCAGCAGCACCGGGCCCACGATCGGCACCACGACAAAAGTGATTTCGATGAAATCCAGCACGAAGCCGAGCAGAAACATCACCAGCATCACGGCGAGCACCGCACCGACAACGCCTCCCGGCAAACCGGTCAGCAGTTCCCGCACCGCGTCATCACCCCCATAACCGCGGAATACCAGCGAAAAAATCGAAGCTCCGATCAGGATTAGGAACACCATACTGGTGATCTGAGTGGTACTGCGCATCACCTCCCGCAACCGTCCCAAATTCAGTTCCCGCTGTGCAGCCGCAAGCGCCATCGCACCGACAGCCCCCACCGCCGCCGCCTCCGTGGGGGTCGCAGCACCCACGATAATGGAACCCAAAACCAGGATGATCAGCGTCAGGGGGGGAAGCAGCGCCACGAGCACGCGGCGCAGCAGCACAACACCCCGTACGGCGCCGACCTCATGTGCCGGCAACGCCGGGGAAGAGTCGGGTCTGACCAGGGCCACACCCAGCTGATACAGAATGTACAACAGTACCAGGAGCATTCCCGGTATCAGCGCACCGGCGAACAGATCTCCGACGGACACTGTCTTCGGCGCGAAACTGCCCGTGGCCAGCTGTGCCTGCTGGTACGCCGTGGAGATCACGTCACCCAGCAGCACGAGGATGATGGACGGGGGAATGATCTGTCCCAGGGTCCCCGCGGCGCAAATGGTCCCGGCCGCCAAGCCCGGATGGTAGCCGCGTTTCATCAGCGTCGGCAGCGACAGCAGACCCATGGTCACGACCGTCGCTCCAACGATGCCCGTGCTGGCTGCCATCAGCATGCCTACGAGCGTAACCGAAATCCCCAACCCGCCCCGCAGCCGGCCGAACAGCAGCCCCATGGTGGATAGCAGATTTTCGGCCAGACGGGAGCGCTCCATGACCACTCCCATGAAAACGAACAGTGGTACCGCGATGAGCGTCTCATTGGTCATGGTGGCGAACAACCGGTTCGGCAGCGCCTGCAGAAAAACCAGATCGAACACGCCGAAGACGCCCCCCGCCAGGGCGAAGATCAACGCGGTGCCGGCGAGCGAAAACGCCACCGGATAGCCCGCCATCAGGACCACACAGACCGTCAGGAACATGGTCAGCGCCATCATGACGAACCGCCTCAGGAAGCCCGAACTGAGCGGAACAACCGGTCCGCGCTACGAATCAGCAGTGAGCAGCCCTGCAACAGCAGCAGTAATGCCATCACCAGGATGACGCTCTTCAGCAGGAATACGGCATCCAA
>JAYZWP010000080.1:0-4318 GCA_036142245.1 Pseudomonadota bacterium
GTCGCCTTCCGCCCGCGCCATCAGATGCTTCGGGTAGAGGCAGTTATGCAGCAGGCCCTGGTCGTGACAGCGACGTACCAGAACGCCAGCAGCGCGGGCCATCCGCTGGCGCAGCAGCACGCAGGTCGCGCCACGGTTTTCCTCACGCAGGGGACCAAACCATTCGTTCAGGCCGCGGTGTCCGGTCAATCCTCGCAACACCAGAATCGCCTGATCCGTCGAATCACCTCGGCGCCGGGCAAAATAGAGCGGCTCGGTGACCGGCAGACCGCGGTGAGCGGCGCGGCGCAGATTGAGAAATTCGCGTGCCAGGGTCGCGACACCGCTTATCGGGTGACGCAGGGTACGGGCGCGAAAATTCTCCTGGCGTTTGACGACACATCCGTCGATATGACTGTCCGGCAAACTGAGCCGCACCGCACTGCTCCAGCCGCCCCGGGCCCGGTTCAGATCGCCCAGCGGCTCGCCGCGGGCTTCCCACAGCGCGGAGAACTCGTCGAGACCGGCCGCAACCGCCGCCTGCCGCCACTCGTCGGTCATAAAACTGGGCCCCTTCTCCTTCATCGCGGCAGCAGCCAAGCGATCAATGGATGGCGCGCACGACCACTCTTTTGGTAAAGCCGGTCGGCATTACGGACCGCACGACGCCAAAGACGGCGATCTGCGGCCAGCACCTGCCTGGCCGGCATACCGCGGTATGCCGACACGAAGCGCAGACAATCGCCTCGCGTCAACCCGTTGTCGAGCGCGGAATACAGTAGACCACCGAGGTCCTTGGCGCGCCAGCGCAGCGGTGTGCGTCGGCGAATCTGGGCCCGGTGCAGGTCGATCAGGTGAATCGGTGACGCAGCGGTGATCGGCGGCCTGGCGGTCAAACTGCCGGGGACGTGGAAGTGGCACAGATAGAAATCCCGGTGGTTGAGGCCGCCCTCGTGCATCCGCCGGGCAATTCCCGCCAGGCGTCGGATGACGGTGCGCTTTTCGGCCGGAGACTTGATAGGCATGCGCGCCGCAACCCCGTAGTGCTCGAGGGAGACCGTATGCTCCAGATACTCGCTGAGCAGATAGGATTGCCGACGCGCCGGGTTCCTGCCCCGCCACTGGAAGTCGACGACCCGCGGGGCGGTGATCCCCAGTGCCGCCAGATGAGAAAGGCCCCGGTACTCATTGACCGCCCCGAGCACCGGCGGGCGCATCTGCAGCAGGTTTTTCACGATCTCGCCCCAACCCACTCCGGTGTGGCGTTTGAGCAGGTAGCGGTTCCCGTCGATAGTGACCGCTAGCGTTTCCCGGCCGGGCGCCGCGCGGTAGATCTCGCCGGTCAGACGCAGCAGGGTGTCGAAATCCGGCAGCGATTTCCCTCTGCTCACTGGACCCGCCCGGCGGCCAATTTCGTCTGAACCACCCGGTCGATGACGTCCGCAGCGCGCGCGTGCAGCCCAAACAGATCCCGGGTCCGGCCGAACGCGATCCCGGCCTGCGACCACAGCGCCTGCTGCTGCGTATCGTTGAGCATGTCGGCCAACCACTGATTCAACCGCTGCTGGTCGAACGGCTCGGGCAGGACCTTGCCGGCGCCTGACTCTTCGATGTAGGGCGCATAGCCGCAGGCATCCGTCGTCAACACCGGCAGCCCGGCCACCAGGGATTCGAGCAGCACCATGCCGGAGTTCTCGTAGTAGGCCGGATGGATCAGTAAATCGGCGCCCTGCAGAAAACGGGGGATGTCGTCACGACCTGGCAGGATATCGATCTGCCGGCGGATGCCGAGGCGCCGGGCCAACAGCCAGTACGGCTCGGCGTGATCCCGTCCGATGACGATGAACCGGGTTCGCTCCTTGAGATCCCCGGGGAGGCTGGCGATGCCGCGCAGCGCGCGGTCCAACCCCTTGGTCCGAAACCCCGACCCCACCATCAGCACCAGCAGCTGGTCGTCTCGAATACCGAACTCAGCCCGCAGACCCGCGCGAACCAGGTCCCGGTCGGCGGGCGCCTTGCGATCTTCGATCACCCCCGGCGGCAGCAGGTGAAACCGCTCGTCCGGCGTCCCGTAGACCGCCTGGTACCGCTGCATCTCCCGGCGGACCAGCACGAGGATTGCGGTCGAGCCGGCCGGCTCGAACACCGCCTGTTCAAAGGCCGCGAAATGACGATAGCGCGGCGTGAACCGATAAAAACGCGAGCGCTTCCGGGCGCGGGTGATGAAACACCCGTCCGCCGCGAAATACAGGTCCAGCCCCGGCATCTTGTTGAAGCCGATCGCGGCGGAGAAATTCTCCTCCCGCAGGGTTCGCTGGAACTGACGGGAAAAGGCAGCGTATCGGCCGTGGTTCGAGATGCCGCGGTCACGGGTCAGGTGAACCGGGATGCCGTCCGGCCTGTCGCCGTCCCAGTGGATGGCGAAAAACTCCACGTCGTAGCCCCGCGCCCTGCACTGCTCCGCAATCCGCAGCGCGTCCCGCTGCACGCCACCGTAGGGAAAATACTTATACAGCGCAAATGCGATTCGCCCGCGGGGCTCAATCACCGTATGGGTCATCCTGGGCGCGCCTGGGGTCGGCCGCGCGGCTGCTCGATCTGTTCCAGCAGGCTACGCCACACCGCCGCCGGCTCGACCGTCTGCTGGCAAGGCGGGGTGTCGCCAGCGGTCGGGCGCAACCGGCAACGCTTGCTGAAACAGGGTGCACATTGATATCGGGCGGCGCACACCGCCACTCGCCCACCCCAGGGTCCGGTGCGCGTCGGGTCGGTGGCGGAGTAGACCATCGCGGTGGGCGTTCCCGCCGCGACCGCGAGATGGCTGGGTCCACCGTCGACACCGATGGCACCCGCCGCGCGCGACAGCATCCCGGCCAGTTCGTCCAGCCGCAGCGCCGGCAGTACGGTCGCGTGCGGCACGGTGTCTGCGATGCGCTGTGCGACTTCCCGTTCCGCTTCGTTGCCCCAGGGCAGGCGCACGGTGTATCCCGCCTCTCCGGCGAGGTCTCCGACCGCCGTCCAGAACGATTCAGGCCACTGCTTGGTAACCCAGGAACTGCCATGCAGAAACAGAATGAAAGGGTCCTGCGCCTGGGTGGGCGGCGCGTCGATCTGGATACCGTAGTCGGGCGGTGCTTCGGACAGGGTATAGCCAAGGGCCTGAGAGAACAGGCAGCGCAACCGCTCGACGGCGTGAGCGTCCCGGCCCACGGCGTAGCGACGCCGATAGAAGCGGGCAGCGATCGGTTCGCGCGCGCTGAGGCGATCGAATCCTGCGGAGGGACCATGCGACAGAGCCACCATCGCAGCGCTTTTCAGTAACCCCTGGGCGTCCAATACCAGGTCATACTGCTTGGCGCGCAGACGACTGCGCAGCGCGCGCCATTCCGCGCTGCGCAGCGCTCGGCCAATCTCTTTGCGCCACCGGCGCAGCGCCACGGGAATGACCTCATCGACGGCGGGGTGCAGGCGTGGAATGTCAGCGAATGCCTCCTCGACCAACCAGTCGAAGCGTGCACCGCTCGCGGCCGCCGCCTCGGTCACCGCCGGCAACGCGTGTACCACATCGCCCAGGGAAGACATCTTCACCAGCAGAACTTTCACGGGCGGGAGTCAGCCCGGCAGCGCGTCGAGGACCTGGTCAACCGGGAGATCGACCAGACAGCGGGTGTGTCCGAGTGGACAGACACGCTCGAAACAGGGACTGCATTCGAGCCCCAGGCTCAGCACGCGCGCCGCCGGATGCAAAGGCGGCGTGAAGGCGGGGTCGGAAGAGCCGTAGAGAGAAACCAGCGGCCTGTCCAGGGCGGCAGCCACATGCATCAGACCCGAGTCGTTGGTGACCACCGCATCAGCAAGCGCCAGCAGGTCGCAAGCGACCGACAGGGTCGTGCGGCCCGCCAGGTCCCGGCAGTCGGTAGCCGAAGCGGCCACGACCGCCTGCGTCACATCACGGTCCCTGGCGGACCCGAACAGCCAGACCTGCCAACCTCGGGCCGCCATCGTCTTTGCCAGTTCGGCAAAATGCGCCGCCGGCCACCGTTTCGCCGGTCCGTACTCCGCCCCCGGGCAAAGCGCCAGCACAGGCCCGGCGGATTCATCCAGACCCAGGTCACGCAACGCCCGATGCTGATCATCCGGCAAGCTGCGCAGGCGCGGCAAAGGGTAGTCGCCGTCCGCTTCGAGCGGACCGGCAAGAGCCGCGAATCGCGCCACGGTGGTGGGCAATCGTTTGGGATCGAGGCGTTGCAACTCATTTATCAGTCCGTAGCGCGCCTCACCCAGATAACCGATGCGCCGTGGAATACCGGCGGCGAGGGGTACGATCCCGGCCTTCCAG
>JAYZWP010000081.1:0-4122 GCA_036142245.1 Pseudomonadota bacterium
CCCGGGTACCGATCTGGATTCTCGGTTCCAGCCTGTTCGGCGCCCAGCTCGCCGCGATGCTGGGACTGCCCTACGCCTTCGCCTCCCACTTTGCACCGGCGGCGATGATGCAGGCGATCGAAGAGTACCGAACCCATTTCAAACCCTCGCCGCAGCTCGACAAGCCCCACGTCATGCTCGGTTTCAGCGTGTTTGCCGCGGACAGCGACGCCGAGGGTGAACTGCTGGCCAGCTCCATGCAGCAGGCGTTCGTCGCCCTGCGCACCGGGCGGCCCGGCAAGATCGCCCCGCCGGTCGCGGGGTATCTCGACAGTCTGCCGCCCCAGGCCCGGGCGATGCTGAAGGAAAGCATGTCCTGCGCCGCCATCGGCTCGCCGCAGAAGGTGCAGCGGGAACTGGGCGACTTCATTGCACGCACCGGCGCAGACGAGCTGATGATCACCTGCCAGGTGTTCGACCACGCCGCGCGGCGCCGCGCCTACGAAATCGCCTGGCAGGCGCGTCAGGCGCTGTCCGCCTAGACCCTCACCAGCCACCATCTGAAAATGGAGAGATGACCGACACCATGACCCAGGCCGTTCTTTTCGAGAAACGCGCCGACCGGATCGCCCTGGTCACCCTGAACCGACCGGACAACCGCAACAGCATGACCGATGACCTGCTCGGCGGCCTTGCCGATGCGGTCAGCGCCGTCCGGGCGGACCGCGAACTGCGCTGCGTGGTGATCACCGGATCCGGCAACACCTTCTGCGGCGGGGCGGACTTTCGCTCCAACGCCCAGCGCGGCGATGCCGCACTGCAGCCGAACGAACGCTCCTTTGCGATGTACCAGCCGTTCCTGTCGGTGCTGGAGATCGAGATTCCCGTCATCGGTGCCCTGAACGGCCACGCGGTGGGCGGCGGCATGGGGCTGGCGCTGGTCTGCGACCTGCGGGTCGCGAACCAGGATGCCAAGTACGGGGTGAACTTCGCCCGGCTCGGCATCCACCCGGGCATGGCAGCCACCTGGCTGCTGCCGCGTATCGTCGGCATGCCCAGGGCGGCGGAATTGCTGTTCACGGGACGGCTGGTCTCCGGCCGGGAAGCGGCGGACGCCGGGCTGATGAACCACGCCGTGGCCGCCGAGGACGTGCTGCCCAGGGCTATGGAGCTGGCCGGCGAGATCGCCGCCAACGCCCCGGTGGCGGTGCGCTGGACCAAGCGGTCGCTCTACGAGCACGCCGACTGGCGGCCGCAACCGGCGGCTTGGGCCGAAGCGGCGCTGCAGGCCCGTACGCTGGAGATGGCGGATGCCGAGGAAGGCATCGGCGCGTTGCTGGAAAAACGGCCGCCAAAGTTTACCGGCCGCTGATTCCCTCGACCAATCTCACGTTGGCTACCGAAAGCACACAACAGTACTCGACTGGACAAACGCCGAGGAGAAAGTGACGGTTCAGGCACCCACCGTTAGCAGCGATCGAAAACATCGTCGACGCATTCTGCGGACGACCGCCCCGTTGCCGCGACGGTTACGCACGAAGGTACGCAAGCATCTGCTGACCCGCTTGCAACAGCGGATGGCGCGCAATGCGGACGTTCTATTCGTCCGGCACCCGAAGACCGGGGGAACTTGGCTGCGTGTCCTTCTGACAAGCCTTTACAGTCAGAAGTACGGCCTGTCCACCCGCCGCGTCGTGCGTTCCGACGAGCTGCACCTGCAACAGGCTGGTCTGCCGAAATTACTCATCAGCAGCGGCTACTTCAGTTGGGAGCGGTGGCTGGGCGAAGCGGCGCAGAGTGATCCTTGGCTTGCCGATAAACGCCTGCTGATCCTTGCCCGCCACCCGTGCGACGTCGTCGTGTCCTGGTTTATCCAGTTCACCCGCAGGACGAAAGCTTTCAAACGCGAACTGCTGCTCGCCGAAATGCGGCAGCCGTTCGACCCCTCCAGGATCTCCCTGGAAGATTTCGTCATACACCCGGAAATCGGGCTGCCCGCCATCATCGCTCAGTACAATTACTGGGCCGAACGCCTATCCGCGTTCGAGCGTCATCTGATCATCCGGTATGAGGATCTGCGTTCTGATACCACCGCAAGCCTGGCGGTTCTTGCCAGCTTTCTCGGTGAAAACTTTACCGACGCCGAACTGCAGCAGGCCATGCAGTTCGGATCGGTGACGAATCTCCGAAAGCTGGAGCAGGACGGCTATTTCGACAACCGGTCATTGCGGCTGCGGGACCGGGCCGATCCGAATCTGCTTAAAGTGCGCCGCGCCCGAGTGGGTGGATACCGCGAGGACCTTCCCGCTGACATCGCCGATGAACTGCAGCGGCGAGTCGTCGAAACGATGAATCCCATTTATGGCTATAGCGCCTGACCCCTCCGCTGGTCCGACAGTGTCATCGATACGGTGAGGCTTTTACTTACCTTCGCTCGGGCCTACCCATGGCGAAGTATCTTGGTTTTGCTGTGTCTGGTATTGGCCGGCTTGGCCGACGGCCTGAGCCTGTCCACCATGCTGTCACTTCTGACAGTGGCGGTCGATGTCTCCACCACCGAGGCGGCAGCCAGCGGGGCGATGAATGGCCTGGAACCGGCGCGTCTGGTTCTGGAAGCGCTCGGCGCTCTCGGGATAAAACCTACTGCGGGGTTGTTGCTGGCCTTTGTGGTGGCGGGTATGGGCGTGAAATCACTCTTGCTGCTGCTGGCCAACGCACAAGTGGGCTACACGGTGGCCCATGTCGCCACGGACCTGCGGCTGCAACTGCTGCGGGCGAGTCTCGCGGCACGCTGGGAGTATACGGTTGGGCAATCGGTCGGCGCCCTTGCCAATGCGGTTGCAACCGAGGCGCAGCGCGCCTCGACGGCCTACTTGTTCGGTGCATCAGTAGCCGCTCTGGCCGTTCAGGCACTGGTCTACACCGCCATCGCATGGTTGGTATCGTGGCAAGTCACGTTGACCGCGATCGCCATGGGGGCGTTCGTGATGCTGGCGGTGAGCCGCCTGGTACGCATAGCGCGCAAGGCCGGCAGAAAACAGACCACCATGCTTCGGAAGCTGTTGAGCCACCTTACGGACAGCCTGGTGACTCTGAAACCACTCAAGGCGATGGGGCGAGAAGACCTCTCCGAGATCCTTCTGGAGGATCAGACCCGAGCCCTGAACCGGGCATTGCGCAGACAGGTGATCAGCAAGGAGGCGATGCCTGCATTGCAGGACCCGATGATCGCCGCGGCCATTGCGATCGGTCTGTATGTTGCTCTGGTGCAGTTCGGTCTTGAACTCACCGGCGTGCTTGTCATCGTGTTCCTGCTGGCTCGGGTCATGGGATACCTCACCAAAGTTCAGCGTGAGTATCAGAAGATGGCCACTTGCGACAGCGCCTATTGGTCAATTCAGCGTGCGATCGACGATGCCCACCACGCGGCTGAACCCCTCATGGGTAATCGTCAACCAACACTCAAAAAAGGCGTCTCCTTCCACAACGTCGGTTTCGCCTACGGCGAAAAACCTGTGTTGCAGGGTCTCGATCTGGAGATTCCCGCCCGGGAACTCACCGTCATCCTGGGCCCCTCGGGCGCTGGCAAAACGACCCTCGTCGACCTCATCGCGGGACTCCTGACGCCCACGGAAGGCGCTATCCAGGTTGACGGCGTCCCGTTAGGGGAATTTGATATTCGGGCATGGCGACATCGCATCGGCTACGTACCACAGGACACCCTGTTGCTACACGACACGGTGCGACGCAACATCACCCTGGGCGAGGCGGGTCTCACGGAAGAAGATGTCCAGGAGGCGTTACGTCAGGCCGGGGCGCTGGATTTCGTTTACGCCCTTCCGGGCGGCCCTGAAACAATGGTGGGGGAACGGGGTGGACGGCTTTCCGGTGGCCAACGGCAGCGTATCGCCATCGCGCGCGCCCTGATCCGTCGGCCGGATCTGTTGATTCTGGATGAACCGACCTCCGCGCTCGATTCAGCGACCTCCCGGGAGATTGCGAAAACCATTGCGGCGCTGAGTCGAACCGTTACCGTTCTCGCCATAACCCACAAGGGGAACCTCCCGGATCATGCCAACCGGATCTATCAATTGGATGGCGGCGCATGTTTCCCGATGTCGCTCTCCCCGGCGCCCGCCTTAT
>JAYZWP010000082.1:0-7760 GCA_036142245.1 Pseudomonadota bacterium
CCGCCGCGCTCGCCCACTGGTGGCGACAGCTCGGTGATCCGTTGCTGAGCGAACTGGTCGTGACGGCCATCGCGGAAAACCACGATCTGGCCGAAGCGGCCGCCAGGGTAAGCGAGGCGCGTCACCGCCGTGGCCTTGCCGCTGCGCAGCGCTGGCCATCGGCCACGGCGGGCGGTTCTGCCAGCCGGGTTCGCACTGCCCCGGACGACGCACCGGCCACCACGACACGCTTCTATGACGTTTCTGTCGACGCCCGTTGGCAGACAGGACTGTTCGGCGGCACGCGCCGCGAGCTGGAAGCCGCCGATGCCGACTGGGAGGCCGAGATTGCGAACCGGGACGATCTTCTCGTCAGCGTGGCTGCCGAAGTGGCGCTCAATTACCTGGACCTGCGGCTGTTCCAGACACGCCTGGCCATCACCGAACGCAATCTCGCCACCCAGACGGAAACCCTGGACCTCGCGCGCTGGCGCCATCAGGCGGGGCTGACAACCGCGATCGACGTGGAACAGGCACGCCAGAATGTCGAGCAGACCCGCGCCCAGCTCCCGCTGCTGCGGGCCGGCAGCCTGCGGGCCAGCCACCGGCTGGCGGTGTTGCTGGGCGGCTATCCCGGCGCGCTGGATGGGAAGCTCGCGACCCCCGGCCCCATCCCCATTGCCGGGCTCAAGATCGCCATAGGCGTTCCGGCGGACGTACTGCGCCGCCGGCCCGACGTGCGCGCCGCGGAGCGGCGCCTGGCGGCTCAGACCGCTCGCGTCGGCGCCGCGATCGCTGACCGCTATCCCGAGCTCACGCTGACCGGCAGTATCGGTCTGGAAGCGCTTTCCGGAGGCGATCTTCTCGACGCCGGCACCGAGGTCACCAGCACGCTCGCCAGTCTCGGGCTCACGCTGTTCGATGCCGGACGTATTCGCCAGAACATCGCGGTACAGACCGCTGTGCAGGAGCAGGCCCTGGCCCGTTTCGAAGGGGTGGTACGCGGCGCCGTCGAGGAGGTGGAGAACGCTCTGGTTGCCTACGCGCAGGAGCAGCGGCGCCACACCGCCCTGGCGGAGGCGGCGGCCGCCGCCGAACTCGCCGCCCGGCTCATCGAACAGCAGTACCGGACCGGTCTGGTGGATTTTCAGACCGTTCTGGATGCACAACGCTCGCTGCTGAACCTGCAGGATCAGGTGGCCATCAGCCGGGGAGAGATCACCACCCAGTTGATCGCCATTTACCAGGCGGTGGGCGGCGGCTGGATGCCGGCGCAGCAGCTGGGCGCCGGGCAGGCGGGGATCGACCCGGCTGCGGGTGAGCCGGACGCGGGAGTCTAGGTTTGAACAGACCCGCTCAACCGGAAGCCGGCACCGCAGAGGTCAACCGCACGCTGGGCCTGTCCGATGCCGGTTCGCGCCGCCCCAAAGCGCGCCGCCTGCTGATCGCCGGCGCGGTTCTGGTCGCCCTGCTCTTGGTATGGCGCTTTGCCCGGGACGATGAGCCACCGGCGCACTACGCGACCGAGCCGGCACGAGTGGGCGATCTAACGCTGTACGTGACCGCCACCGGCACGCTCGAACCGACCAACCAGGTCGAAGTCGGTATCGAGGTATCGGGCACCATTGCCGAGGTGCTGGTGGACTACAACGACCGGGTCGAGGTCGGCCAAGTCCTGGCACGCCTCGACACCGCCCGGCTCCAGGCGCAGGTGCTGCAGGCACGGGCCACCCTCGCCTCCGCACAGGCCCGCTTGCGCACAGCCCAGGCCCGGGTGACCGAAGCCGCGAACGAGTATCAGCGATTGGAACGGGTCAGGGCGCTGAGCGGCGGCAAGGTGCCGTCGCAGTCCGAGCTGGACCGCGCCCGGGCCGCGCTGCTGAGCGCCCAGGCAGAGGAAGCGGCTGCCAACGCCGCGATTGGCGAAGCCGAGGCCCGCCTGGAGGTCAACGAGACCGACCTGTCCAAGGCGATCATCCGCTCCCCCATCGACGGTGTGGTGCTCGACCGCGCGGTGGATGCCGGCCAGACGGTCGCCGCTTCCCTGCAGACACCGGTCCTCTTCACGCTGGCGGAAGACCTCAAGCAGATGGACCTGCACGTTGATGTGGACGAAGCCGACGTCGGGCGGGTCGCCGCGGGGCAGTCCGCCAGCTTCAGCGTCGCCGCCTATCCCGACCGGGAGTTTCCGGCACGTATCCGCGAAGTGCGGTACGCGCCTCAGTCCGTCGAGGGCGTCGTCACTTACGAGACCATCCTCAGCGTGGCCAACGACGATCTCGCGCTGCGTCCGGGGATGACGGCGACGGCCGACATCCTGGTTGAGCAACTGCCCGACGTGCTGCTGGTCCCTGATGCCGCGCTACGCTTCGCCCCGCCGCCGGGAAACCTCGTGCAGCGAAAACCCAACCCGCTGAGTCGACTGTTCGGGCGGCGCAACTCCGGGCCGCCCCTGCCCACCCCCGGCAGCGACATTCTGCAACGCGGCGAGCGGGTCTGGACGCTGCGGGAAGGCTCGCCAACGCCAGTACCGGTCACCGTGGGTACCGGCGATGGCCGTGTGACCCGAATCCTTTCCGGCGACATCACGGACGGAACCGAACTGATCGTGCGGCGTCTGTCCACGGACAGGTGATGACCGCGGAGCGCCTCATCGAACTGCGCGGCGTCAGCCGCGTCTACGGGTCAGGGCAAGCCACCGTTCACGCTCTGCGGGGTGTTGACCTCGACATAGCGAGCGGGGAGTTCATCGCCGTGATGGGAGCCAGCGGTTCCGGAAAGTCCACCTGCCTCAATATCCTTGGCTGTCTGGACACTCCCAGTGGCGGGTCGTACCGGTTCCGGGGGGTCGAGGTCGGCCAGCTGTCGCGCAGCCGCCGGGCATTACTGCGACGCCACTACCTGGGTTTTGTTTTCCAGGGCTACAACCTGCTGAATCGCACCACCGCGCTGGAGAACGTGGAGCTGCCGCTGGTTTATCGTGGCCTGCGCGGCGCCGATCGGCAGGCGCGGGCCCGGCAAGCGCTGGAGGCCGTAGGACTCACCGGCTGGGAGAGTCACACGCCGGGCGAGCTGTCCGGCGGCCAGCAACAGCGCGTGGCGATCGCCCGGGCGCTGGTCAGCGACCCGGCACTGCTGCTGGCGGACGAACCGACCGGCAATCTCGACAGCGAGCGCAGCGCGGAAGTGATGGAACTGCTCGCGCGGCTCAACCGCGAGCGAGCCATCACCATTGTCATGGTGACCCACGAGCCGGACATGGCCGCTTACGCCCGGCGCCGGATCGATTTTCGCGACGGGCGTATCGTCTCCCCGCCGCCGTCGGGCGCGCATCACTGATGCTGCTGAACGCCCTCACCCTCGCGCTGCGCGCCATTCGGCGCAATGTACTGCGCTCCAGCCTCACCGCGCTGGGCATCATCATCGGAGTGGCAGCCGTGATCATCATGGTGACGCTGGGCAACGGTGCAACCGCGCGGGTGACCAGCGATATCGCCGAGCTGGGGACCAATCTGTTGCAGGCACGACCCGGACAAGGCTTCCATCGCGGCGGCGGAGCTCGCTCCGAGGCGGCCGCGTTCACGGTCCAGGACGCCGAGGCGATCAGCCGGGAAATCGCCGGCATCCATCCCGCCGCCCCCACCGCCAGCCGGCCTGTCCAGGCCATCTTCGGCAACCGCAACTGGAGCACCACCGTCACCGGCAGCACCAACGCCTATCTGGACGTGCGCGCCTGGCAGCTCGCGGGCGGCCGCGCTTTCGCCGATTCCGAACTACGCGGCGGACAAGCCGTCTGCCTGCTGGGAAACACTGTTCGTACCGAACTGTTCGGCGCTCGTGACCCCCTCGGTGCCACCATTCGCCTGAACAAACTCTCGTGCCAGGTCATCGGCGTGCTGCGTGCGAAAGGTCAGTCGGCCTTCGGCAGCGACCAGGACGATTTCCTCCTGGTACCACTGAAAACCTTTCATCGCCGCATCGCCGGCAACCGGGACGTCACCTCCATCCACGTATCCGCGCAGGACGGGATAGACACCGAAACCGTGGAGGCGCAGATCACCGAACTGTTACGCGAACGGCGCAATATCGACGCCGACGACGAAGACGATTTCTCCGTCAGCAATATGGAAGACCTCGTCTCGCGCCTGACCGGGGTGACCCAGGTCCTCACCTCGCTGCTGGGGGCCGTGGCCGGCGTGAGCCTGCTGGTTGGCGGCATCGGCATCATGAACATCATGCTGGTGTCGGTCACCGAACGAACGCGCGAAATCGGTATTCGCATGGCGATCGGCGCCCTCGAACACGAAGTGTTGTTGCAATTCCTGGTCGAAGCCGTGGTGCTCTCCTGCCTGGGCGGTTTCGCCGGCATCCTCCTGGCGCTGCTGATATCCGTACCCATGGCCGGCGCCCTGGGGGTACCTCTGCTACTGGACCCGGGCATCATCGCCATTGCGTTTCTCTTCTCGGCGGCGGTCGGCATCGTGTTCGGCTATTTCCCCGCCCGTCAGGCGGCCCGTATGGACCCGATCGATGCCCTGCGGCACGAGTAACAGCGGCTTGCCGCCGCGAGAGCGGAAAGCGTGGACTTTGCCTGCCAGGAATCGCGCCGTGCGCTAGCTCCGGCAGCAAGGACTCATCGCCGCAGACTGTCAGCGGCTCGGCGCGTGCCACCGGGTGGGCACCAGCCTGCGTTCTTCGTTCCATCCCGGCACAATGACGCAGAGCACCTGCTCCGCTACCACTCCAGATCGTCCGGCACCTCAAAGCCGGCGTAGGGATCCTCCTCGCCGGACGCTTCATCATTCTGTTTGTCAGACGTGTTCAACAGCACGACAAGCGCCGGATCGGTCTCACCGATCTTGAGCGCCGTGGCCGCCGGCACCAGTTCGTACCTTTCTCCCAGTTTGACGATCGCCAGCACACCGCGGGAAAGATCCTGGCGCTGCGCGCCTTTCACGTACAGCTTGCGCACCCGCGAGCCGTCGACGAACTGAAACGGCTTGTCCCCCTCACCCCTTTCCACCCGATTGAATTCAACCAACTGCCGAACCCTTGCCGCGGCGCTCTGCTCCTGCGCCGCCCGCTGCCGCTGCTCGTTCAATTCCCGGTCCCGCTGGCGCTTCTGCGCCTGCGCCCGCTGCGTCTGCAGCCTGGCCTCATCTGGCGCACCACCCTTTCGGGTGCGCTGTTGTTTCACCTGCTTGCGTTTTTCCTGGCGGACCTGATTCGCCTGCTTTTTGCTGACGAGACCCGATTTCAGTAGTTGATCCTGAAGAGAATTACTCATTGTGAAACCAGCTTTCTACTCTGCCCGGCGCCAAGGCGGGAGTGGGATCAGCGGTCCTGCGCTCCGCCGCCGGACCGCCCGCCGCAGCGTGCTCCCAGCGCGCCGGTTGGGAGATCAAAGGCTACCAAATGTCCATTGCAACGTACCGTGACTCGGTTAGGCTCAGCGCCACATAAAACGGCGCGAGCGGCCGGAGACCGACAACCTGGCCTAACAATCGCACGGAGCCCGGCAGGCAGACCGCGAACGTGGGCCGGACCGAGGGGACGGCGTCTCACGTAACGAGGGACAGAGCACGAACGGCTGAATCGCGGGGGTAATCAACGCGAAGAAACGTGTTGGCGATGGGATGGGTCGAGCGTCCAGCTGCGCGCTGGGCCGACGGACGCCAGAACGGCGTTACAGAGAGATTTAAGGCGCGACCTCTTAAGTCTTGGGATTGGTCGCGCCCTAAAGCTCCTCCTCTCCTCCCCTCCGCGTTCCGGCTGGTTGCCTGGTCGGCAACCCCGCTATCGAACCTCGCGGGTGAGGGGTATCTATTTAAAAACTGACCCGCGAGTCAGGTGCGCATGCTACGCCGAACGGGCGCCAGGACACAAGGCTTTTTTGAACGAAAGCGCACAAAAGATGGATGGTTACTGACTCACGGGTCGGTTTTGATTATGATCCGCGCCATGACTCGCACCGCCCGCGGCATCAATACCGTGAACCTGATCCTGGACCACGCCAGCCGGCGCTTTCTGGCGAACGGCTACCGGGCGACGACGGTGGAACAGATCGCCAAGGATGCCGGCCTCAGCAAAGGCGCGGTGTACTTCCATTTCAAGGACAAGGCGGCCTTGGCGGTGCGGCTGGTGCAGCGGGCGGACGAGCAGTTGCAGGACGCCATGGCCAACGCCGTGCAGGGCCGGGATCCCCAGGACCAGTTGATCCGATTTCTACACCGTCGCTCGCTGCTCGGGCAGGAACGCCCTGTCTACTGGCTGCTGATGCTGATGTTGTCGGTAGAACTCGCCGGCAGCGGCGATGCACTCGACGCGCAGATCCAGAAGACATATCGGCGATTGCAGAATTATCTGGAAGAACTCATCCGGGCCGGCGTTGCGGCCGGGCAGTTCACCTCTGAGCTGCCGGTTCCGGAACTGGCTGCCATCATCGTTGCCACCCACGACGGCATGTTGCTGCAGTGGTCGCGCGGATGGAAACATCTCAATGCCGAGCAACTGCTGCGCGCCATGCGACGCAGTGTCCTGAACGGGCTGGGGGCAGCCAATCTCACGCCTGAGATGCCCCAGCGCGCCATTGCCGAAGTGGTGGAAACGGTATAAGTCATACGGGGAGAGGGGCGGAGAACCGTGGCGGGGAGCGGAGGAGGAGATTACCTACGCACCAGTCGCGCGGCGTAGCCAGACGGCCCCTTCACTCTGAAAGCGGGTCGATAACAGAAAGGCCGCATTGACGCCGTTCGCAACCGCCGGCCGCCGATGGGCGAAGCCGTTTTAGGCACGAACCGCAACCTACGAGGCATAGTCCGGATAAACGGCCACGACCTGCCTTATAGGCCGATGACCCCGTAAGCCTCCCCGTCCAGTGGACATCAAAGGTAGAAGCTCGGGCTTGGTGTAGGGCCTCGGCGCTCACTCACTCGTCGAGTTTGTTAACCAACGCAGCTATCTGTACCGTCCCGAATGGTTGTACTGCATGCCCTGTTCGTCCTGGCCAATCCGTTCATGGCACGACGATCCTTGCTGGCTGATACAGGATCGGTGCGTGTGATGAGCAAAAAACCTGACCCATACGGGCTATCAACAGGACCGCGGCACGGATTTCGACGGTAAACACGCTCAATCCCCGATGTCCAAAACCGTCTTTATGCACCAAACGTCGTCATCACCGGTTTAGAGCAGACCTTCCGTAAATGCTCCGCTGACGACTCGGGCAGCCCAAGGTACCGCCCGGTCGATCGGGACTGCTCGTCACCGCGCCGTGCAGCATCGTAACGCTCCTTCCATGACATAAACTAACCCGTTTATCTGAAGACGGTTACGAGCGACGAGATGACTCAATCCAGCGAATACCTTCTTGGCAACAGTCCGGATGAACGGGAGCGGCTTCTAAGACAAGGGGAGTTGTTCGACCCCGCCGCGCGGTCGCTGCTGGACCGCATGGAACTGCGTCCGGGTGCACGGGCGCTGGAAATCGGCTGTGGCCCGCTTGGGATTCTCGATCAGATTTCGGAGCGGGTCGGCCCGCAGGGCAGCGTGGTCGGGCTGGACCGCGATGCGCAGATGCGCGACTGGGCACGGCTTTCGATTGCCGAGAGGGCACTCGGTAACGTCGAGATCGTTGCAGGCGAAGCGGAATCCACCGGACTGCCGCGCGAGTCCTTCGATTTGGTCCACGCCCGCCTGGTTTTAATCAACGTAGCAGCCTGCGGCGAGGTGGTCAGTGAGATGGTTGCGCTGGCCCGCCCCGGCGGTCTGGTGGCTGTGCA
>JAYZWP010000083.1:0-4573 GCA_036142245.1 Pseudomonadota bacterium
GATGCCCCGCTCGGTGATCTGTTCGCCGAGCCACATCAGAAACATGGTTCCGGTTACCAGGGTGACAACCGTTACCAAACGAAACGCCAGACCCGGGTCGATGACAACGGGAATCCCGCCCGGGGCGGTTTGCGATTCAACCGCGATGGCGATGCCGAAGCCTTGGAACGTAGCGAGCGCGAGAGTCCCCCACCGAGTGTACTGGGTAATCTTGCGCCGACCGGCTCCCCCCTCCTTTTTCAGCTGCTCCAGCTTCGGGTGCACA
This sequence comes from Pseudomonadota bacterium, assembly GCA_036142245.1. Lineage (GTDB taxonomy): Bacteria > Pseudomonadota > Gammaproteobacteria > Immundisolibacterales > Immundisolibacteraceae > JAYZWP01. Next base: position 266 of record JAYZWP010000083.1, read on the forward strand.
CTGGAAAGCAGCTGCATGATGATCGAAGCGGAGATGTAGGGCATGATCCCCAGCGCAAGCACCGAGAATCGGCCCAAGGCGCCGCCGGAGAACATATTGAACATGTCCAGAACGGTACCGCGTTGCTGCTCGAACAGCGCCAGCAGCGCATCCGGATCGATGCCCGGAACGGGAATATGCGAACCGATTCGGAAAACCAGTAACGCGCCCAGCAGGAACAGAATCCTGCGACGCAGTTCGGTCAAGCCGCCCAGATTCGCGGTCTGGGTCCCGGGTTTTCGGCGTGACGCCACGGTATCAGGCTTCGACTGCGCCGCCAGCCTGTTCGATGAGCGCTTTCGCGCCTGCCGTTGCCCCGACACCTTTGAGCGTTACCGCACGGGTTAGCTCGCCGGAAGCAATCACCTTCGCTTTCAGACACGCGGCGGGCACGATGCCGGCGCTTTTCAGCACCGCCAAGTCCACCACGTCGCTCTCCAGTTTGTTCAATTCATGCAGACGCACTTCAGCGCGGGTCGCGCCGACCCGCGAGCGGAATCCGCGTTTGGGCAGGCGCCGCTGCAGCGGCATCTGACCGCCTTCGAAGCCGGTTTTATGGTAGCCGCCAGTCCGGGACTTTTGACCCTTGTGCCCCCGGCCGGCCGTCTTGCCGAGCCCGGAGCCAATACCCCGCCCGACACGCTTCCGCGATTGTCGCGCCCCACTGGCGGGTCGCAAATCATTCAGGCGCATCAGAGTTCCTCGATTTTCAGTAGATATACGATGCGGTTGATCATGCCGCGCACCGCTGGACTGTCTTCAACCACCACACTGGAACCCACACGTCGCAGACCCAGCCCCCGGACACAGGCCTGATGTTCCTTCAACCGACCGCTGATGCTTTTCACCAGGGTGACCTGTAGCTTTTTCTCTTGCGGCATGGCACCTCTCCTCAAGCCAGCAATTCTTCGAGGTTCTTGCCACGCTTAGCGGCGACGTAAGCCGGGGATTCCATTTCCCGCAGCCCCTTCACCGTCGCGGCAACCACGTTTACCGGATTGGTAGTCCCGATGCACTTGGCCAAGACATTACGTACGCCCAGCGCTTCCAGCACCGCGCGCATCGGCCCACCAGCGATGATGCCGGTACCTTCGGACGCCGGTTGCATGAACACCTTGGCGGCACCGAACTCGGCTGTAACCGAGCGGTACAAGGTGCCATCGTTCAGATCCACCTCGATGAGCCCCTTGCGCGCACCCTCCATCGCCTTCTGGATGGCGAGCGGTACCTCTCGCGCCTTGCCAAGACCAAAGCCGACACGCCCATCGCCATTGCCGACCACCGCCAAGGCGGAGAAGCCGAACTGACGCCCGCCTTTTACCACTTTGGCGACCCGGCGAACGTTCACCAGCTTCTGAATCTCGTCCTGATCGTATCCGCTATCGTTGCGTGCCATTACTGTCCTACACTCCTGCCGCTTGTCGGCGGGTCAACCACGGTTTCTGTCCGTGGAATTCACACACCCGGCGCGATCCGCCGCCTGTCTAAAACTGGAGCCCCGCTTCTCGCGCAGATTCCGCGAGTTGCTTCACCCGACCGTGATATTTGAACCCCGACCGGTCGAAAGCCACAGTGGCCACACCTGCCGCCTTGGCCCGCTCGGCGATCAACTTGCCGACCAATGCGGCCGCCGCACAGTTACCGGTCCCCTTGAGCTGCTCGCGCACCGTTGCCTCGGTCGTGCTCGCGGCGGCCAGTACCTGGGCACCGCCGGGCGCGAGCACCTGCGCGTAGGTATGGCGCGGCGTGCGGTACACACACAACCGATGGACCTCGAGCCGGGCAATACGCCCGCGCGTCTTACGGCTGCGCCGTATCCGTGAAATCTTCTTTTCCATGACGCTACTTCTTCTTTGCCTCTTTGCGAATCACGCGCTCGTCGGAGTAACGCACCCCTTTACCCTTATAGGGTTCGGGAGGACGCAGCGCGCGCACTTCCGCCGCAAACTGCCCGACCCGTTGCTTATCGATACCCTTGACCACAATCTGGGTCTGGCTGGGTGTCTCGACGGTCAACTCCGCGGGGATGTCCACATCGACGGGATGGGAGAATCCAAGCGTCAGATTCAGCGTCGTACCCTTCACCTGGGCCCGATAACCCACGCCGACCAAGTCGAGGGAACGCTCGAACCCCTTGCTCACCCCGGTCACCATGTTGTTGACCAGGGCACGGCTGGTGCCGGCAAGCGCCCGATTCTGGGGCGATTCATCCACAGGTTCCACGTGCAAAACGTTATCCTGCTCGCGGATATGGACGCTGGAGTGCAACTCGCGACTCAACTCGTTCTGGCCGGACTTTACGGAAATCTGCTGCCCGTTGATCGCCACCTGAACTCCGGACGGCAACTCAATAGGCTGTTTTGCTACTCGTGACATCGTTACGCCTCAGGAAACGTAGCAGACCACTTCGCCGCCAATGCCGGCGGCCCGAGCGGCGCGGTCGGTCATCACCCCCTGTGGGGTCGTCAATACAGCGATACCCAGACCGCCATCGACTTGCGGCACATCTTCCTTGCCGCAATAAAACCGCCGGCTCGGCTTGCTGGCGCGCTCCACCTTGCTGATCACCGCCTTACCCTGGTAATACTTGGGACGCAGCAACAACTGCCGATGACCGTTCTCGGCATCAACCGCTTCACAGCCAAGCAGATACCCTTCTGCCACGAGAACTCCGGCAACCGCCTCCTTGAGGCGGGAATAGGGCACCGCGATGCTGTCTCGGTGCCGCAACAGGCCATTCCGCAACTGCGTCAGCATATCGGCGATGGGATCGGTCATGCTCATATTTGGTTAACTCAATTCGCTCGGTGGCGGCTTACCAGCTCGACTTGACCATGCCGGGAACCTCTCCCCGCATAGCGGCTTCCCGCAGTTTGGTGCGGCTCAAGCCAAACTTGCTGTACACGCCCTTACCGCGACCGGTGATCCGGCAACGACTGACGACCCGCACCGGGCTCGCATCGCGCGGCAGCGCCTGGAACTTGCGCTGCGCCTCGTCGCGCTCCTCGTCACTTACCTTCGGATCACTCATGATCGCCTTCAAGGCCTCGCGCTTGGCGGCGTACTTCACTACCAGCCGCTGCCGCTTGCGGTTGCGATTGATGACCGATTTTTTTGCCATGACCTAATGCCCCTACTTACGGAACGGGAACTCGAACGCAGCGAGCAGCGCCCGGCCTTCGTCATCACTACCGGCGGTGGTCGTGACGGCGATGTCCAAGCCGCGAATCGCGCTCACCCGATCGAAATCGATTTCCGGGAAAGTAATCTGTTCGGTGATGCCAAAGTTGTAGTTACCGCGCCCATCAAAGGACCCATTCGGCAAGCCGCGAAAGTCGCGGATGCGCGGGATGGCGATGTGCACCAGCCGTTCGATAAAATCGTACATTCGGGCGCGACGCAGCGTCACTTTGCATCCGACCGGCCACCCATCGCGAATCTTGAAGCTGGCTACCGACTTGCGGGCCAGTGTGATCACCGGCTTCTGTCCGGCGATCAACGCGAGTTCCTCGGCGGCATTGTCGGCAATCTTGCGATCGGACGCGGCTTCCCCAACGCCCATGTTGAGGGTCACCTTGACGAGCCGGGGCACGGCGAGACGATTCGTATAGCCGAACTCGCTCATCAACTGGGGTACGATCTGGTCGCGGTATTTCTGCTCGAGCTGACTCATCGCTGACTCTCTGAATATCCTTGTCGCATGCCGATCAGACGTCGATCACTTCACTGCTGGATTTGAAGTACCGCACCTTGCGGCCATCCTCCAACGTCTTGAATCCGATCCGGTCAGCCTGATCCTTCTGCGGGTTGTAAATCGCGACGTTTGACGCCTGAATCGGTAATTCCTTCTCGATGATGCCGCCCGGCACGTTACGCATCGGATTCGGCTTGGTGTGCCGCTTCGCGACATTCACGCCTTCCACCACGACCCGTCCGTCGTCCATCACGCGCAGCACATGTCCGCGCTTGCCGCGATCCTTACCGGCGATCACGATCACTTCATCGTTTTTACGTAGCCGCTGCATCGCTCTGACCTATAAGACTTCCGGTGCAAGAGATACCAGACGCATGAATTTCTCCGTGCGCAGCTCCCGCGTGACCGGTCCGAAAATTCGTGTACCAATGGGCTGCATCTGATTATTCAGCAGCGCGACGGCGTTATTGTCGAAACGGATCAACGACCCGTCAGGACGGCGCACACCGGCAGCGGTGCGTACCACCACCGCCATGTAAACCTCGCCCTTCTTCACCCGCCCACGAGGGCTGGCT
>JAYZWP010000084.1:0-4110 GCA_036142245.1 Pseudomonadota bacterium
CATGCCCCGCCCCCAGACCGACACCGCGAGCGATTCGAGGCGTACCAGGGTGCCGCCCGGTTCCATGATCAGAGACACGTTCTGCAGGGCGTTGAAATCGAAACGCCGGTAGATGGCGTTCTCCGCCAGGCAGTCGTGGTTCCCCGGGATCATGACAACCGGGAAAGGAAGCGTTTCCAAAGCCTGCATGGCCCAGCGGATGGTGTCCTCGCTGGCGCGGTTGCTGTCGAACAGGTCTCCGGCCAGCAACATCAGGTCGGGACTCTCTTCCAGCACCTGACCGAGCAACCGGGCGAACACGCCGCGATAGTAATCGCGACGCTCCAGATTGCGCTCGCCACCGTAATAGTCGTTGTCCAGGTGGATGTCGGAGCAGTGCACGATTCGCCGGGCAGGACGCATAACGATTCTTTAGAAATCAGTTGGTTCTGGTGAGGTTGGTTCTGGTGAGGTGACGGCCGCGCATGCTACCACGTCCCCGGCGCTGGATCGCGGGCCCCGGTGAGCAAACGGGGACCGGGCAACCATGAATCATCCGGGAGAAGGATGAGACCAGCGGTGCAGCCACGGCAATGACAGCGCAACCAGGGTCACCCCTACCCCCCAAAGTTGGAAAGCCGTCGTGAGGTCGGTCGTTTCGGCGACGAATCCAACCACGAACGGTGCCACGATGTGCGACATGCTCCACCCTGATCCGGCGATGGCCAAGGCCGAGCCGCGCGTGTGGGGCTCCGAGAAGGCGCTCACAATGAGTTGATAGAACAGCAGAACCAGGCCCGCCCCAACGCCCATGAGCCCCACTACCAGGCCGGCGGCTACAGGGTGTGTGCACAGCGGCGCCACGATCAAAGTCGAGGTGCCGAGCACCGCGGCGCCAGTGGCGTACCACAGGCCGCGCGCGGAGCCTATCCAACGTGCAAGCAACAGAATGGCAATGGTGGCGCCGGCAGGGCGCAATGCCAGGATCGGGCCGATCGCTTCCGGGGTGTGGCCAAGGGATTGCAGCAGCAGAGGGAAGACTGACTGTCCCAGGGAGACCGGCTGGGCGCACAAAAAGGCGCAGACCAGTGCGAAGTAAATCGGGCGGCCGCGCAGCAGCGGACCGAAATGGCCGAACAGCGCCCCCGGCGCCGCGTGTCGCCGGTCCGGGGGACGGGGCAAACCGAGCGTCGCAAGAGTACCCGCCAGGCCGAAAATACCCAGTGCGGCGAAAACTGACTGAAATCCTGCCAGCGCCAGCAGCAGCCCGGTGCCGGCGGTGCCGATTATCTGGCCCACGCTGACCAGGGCATTCAGGCGCCCCATCTGCACGCTGCGCTCCCCGGGTAGTTCGCTTGCCAGGGATTGCGAGGCGGGCCAGAACACTGCGCGGCCCAGAATGAGCAGTAGCTGGCCGGCAAAGAAAAGCCAGAAACCTTGCGTGAACAGAAAGATCGCCGGAGCAACCACAAAAGAGCCACAGGCGACCAGCAGGGTGCTGCGCCCGCCCCAGCGGTCTGAGGTTGCACCACCCACCAAACCAAGCAGCAGTTGGCCGATGACCGGCACACTGAACAGGATGCCGATGGTCGCCGCGGAGAAGCCCAACTCGTAGGCATAAAGCGGCACGACGATGTGACTGACCCCCAGGGCGATATTCCACGCCAGGGTGGCCAGGAACAGCAGACCAGCTCGCGAGTTCATAGTAATCGCCTAGGAGGGTTCGATTCGGTGGTTCGACAGGGTGCTATGCAAAGCAGAATCGGCAACCAGAAGTAAAGCCATAGCGGACGGGGTGAGAGCAGCAGCTTGTCGTTGTCTGTCAACACGATCAGCACGGCGTAGATCAGCAGAACCAGCGGCAGATTCCAGCCCCCGCGGCGGACCACCGCCCAACCGGTGCGCCCGGCAACCACCAGCATCCAGACCAGCAACCCCCCGCCCACGACGCCACCGTAGAACAGCGTGGCGAGAAAAGCGCTGTGGGGATGGTCAATCGGTTTTCCGCTGGCCAGCAGTAGCGATTCCGGCGCTAACAGGCCATGGCCGAACAGCGGCCGTTCCAGAAACGCCTGCCAGACATGGGCCCAGATTTCCGGGCGGGCGCCCAAACCCCGGCTGACCGCGCTGCCCGGGTTCCAGTCCGTGAGGAGCAATCCCGCCGCGACAGCGCAACAGGCGACAACCAGCAACCCGAAGACCCACCAGCGGCGCAGCAGGAGGGCGGCTGCCAGGATCGTCACGGCCACCGCTGCCAGTGGTCCCCGGCTGTAAGTGAGCACCACCAGTGACAGCAGCGCCAGCGTGATGGCCGCCGCACCGGCGCGCCACCACCAGCGCGGCGCGGTCAGCGCCGCCCAGGCCGCGATGACGCAGGCGAGACCGTAGGTGCTGGCGCCGATGATCGGATGATCCAGCCGACCGAACAGTTCCAGTCGCCGCCAACTCAACAGCCGGGATAGTGATAGCTTGCGGGCCTCTAACAACTGGAGGTGGTCGTAAAGGGCGATTGCTCCGCCGATCAGCGCCGCCGCAACCAGCGCCGTTAGCAGCCATCCCACCCGGTCGGGCCGTGACTGCAGGATCCGCGCCAGCACCAGAACGTAAGCGCCCATATAAATCCATTGCTTGGCAGGTTTCCCCAAACTGGCGGTCTGCTCGATACTCCACAGACTGGACAGGGCCAGATAACCGAGGAACAGCAACGCGATCCGCGCCACCGGCGCGTGCCAGACCCGCCGCAGATCCTCTCGCGTAAGCAATGCCAGCGCGGGCAGCAGCACCAAACCATAAAAAAGGTTGTTGTGAAACTTGGAGTTCGGGGCGAGATAACAACCTGCGAAAAACACCAGCATCATCGGCCAGAGCTGTTCCAGCCCCCAGTGGTTTCGGGGGTTGAGGCGGGACAGGACGCTCAAGATTCCCTGTCCGCCGGTCCGTACCCCCCACCTCCCGGGGTTTCGATGGTCAACCGGTCGCCGGGCTGGAGCCGCCAGTGGCCCATTGCCGGCAGGGCTTGCTCTTCTGCGTCCGCCCGCCGCAGCCGGTTACGGCCGGTCGCGCCATCCTCGCCGCCCGCCAGCCCGAAAGGCGCGACCGTCCGCCGCTGGGTCAGCAGGGTGCAGTCGCAGGGAGTGAGGATCTCGAACTCGCGGATCAGCCCATCACCGCCACGCTGCCGGCCCCGGCCGCCCGAGCCGGCACGCAGCGCGAAGCGGCGCAGCCGCACGCCGCGCAGGCGCCATTCCAGCACCTCCGGGTCGGTGATGCGTGTGTTGGTCATGTGTACCTGAACCCCGCTCGCGCCGGGGGCCGTTGCCGTCGCCCCACCCCCGCCGCCGATGGTCTCGTAATACTGCCGGCCGCCATCCTCCCCGTCCCAGCCGAACAGCAGGTTATTCATAGTGCCCTGGGACGCCGCCGCCACGCCCAGCGCCCCCAGCAGCAGGTCCACCAGCCGCTGGGCGGTCTCGACATTGCCGGCTACCACCGCTGCGTCCGGTGGCGGGCAGAGCAGCGAATCCGGCGGTAACTTTAGCCTGACCGCGGCGAGGCAGCCGTCATTGAGCGGAATATCGTCCGCCACCAGACAGCGCAGCACGTAGACCAGCGCCGCCCGCGCCACGGCCGGCGGGGCATTGAAGCTGTTGGGTTGCCAGGCTGCGGTGCCGGCAAAATCGACCGTCAATTCCGGCGCTCCCGCCGCATCGCGCCGCAGATCCAGAATTACCCGCAGGGGCGTGCCGTCGTCCAGGCTGTCGGTGCGTTCGATACGGCGCTGCGGCGCGTTGCCGAGCAAGCCGTCCAGCGCCCGGGCGACGCAACGTCCGGCGTTGGTCTGGACGTGCGCCATATAGGCGCGAATCCGCGCCACGCCGTGTTCCCCGGTCAGTTTCGCCAGTTCCCGCGCGCCGAGCTGGTTGGCGGCGAGCTGCGCCAGCAGGTCCGAGACCCGCTCGTCGATGTTGCGGGCCGGGTGGACCGCACTGGCCAGGTGGCGACGCACCTGCGCCTCGCGCAGCCGCCCGTCGCTCACCAGCAGAAAATTGTCGAACACCACCCCCTCCTGTTCCAGGGTGGTCGCGAAGGGGTCCATCGAGCCGGGGGTGCGGCCGCCGATGTCGGCGTGGT
>JAYZWP010000085.1:0-7470 GCA_036142245.1 Pseudomonadota bacterium
CGTAGGCGACCTCCTCGACGGTCGAGAAGCCCTCCTGCACCAGGATATCGGCGACCCCCTCGTCGAGATGCAACTGATCGATGAACAGCTGCCGGATGTTCTGGGCCTCCGCCTCGAGTTTATTCTCGGCGTCGGCCTCGGTCATGATATTAAGTTCCCAGCCGGTCAGCTGGCTTGCCAGCCGCACGTTCTGACCGCCCCGGCCGATGGCGAGCGACAACTGGTCCTCATGGACCGCGACATCCATGGCATGGGTCTCCTCATCCATGGTGATGGACACCACCTTCGCGGGAGACAGCGCGTTGATCACGAACTGGGCCGGATTCTCGTCCGCCAGGATGATATCAATACGCTCGCCGGCCAGCTCGTTCGAAACACTCTGCACCCGGGTGCCATGCATCCCGACACAGGCACCGATGGGATCGATGCGCGCTTCACGGCTGCGCACCGCAATCTTGGCGCGGACGCCGGCGTCCCGTGCGGCACCGAGAATCTGCACCAGCCCTTCCTTGACTTCCGGCACCTCGCGCTGAAACAACTCGGCCAGCAATTTCGGCGCGGTGCGGCTGGCGATCAGTTGCGGCCCGCGCGGTTCGGTCGAGACCTCTTCCAGCAGGAAGGAGACCCGGTCGCCCATGCGGATGTTCTCGCGGGGGATCTGGCGATCCTTCGGGATCACCGCCTCGGCATTGCCACCCATGTCCAGCACCACACTGCCGCGATCGAGCCGCTTCACCTGGCCGGTCATCATCTGACCGACCCGCGGACCGAAGGCTTCGGCCACCTTCTCCCGCTCCGCATCGCGCACCTTTTGGACGATGACCTGCTTGGCCATCTGGGTGGCGATGCGCCCAAACGCGACCGGCTCGACCGGTTCCTCGACGCTGTCCCCTATGACCGCGTCCGGCTTTTTCTGCCGCGCCTCGCTCAGGGTCAGCTCGGTGTCGGGCTCCTCTCCGGGTTCCTGGTCGTCGGCGATCACCACCCAACGGCGCACCGTATCGTAGTCGCCGGTCGCGCGATCGATGCTTACCCGGTAATCGGCCTCGTTGCCTTCGAGCTTGCGGCGTGCGGCAGCCAAAGCCGCCTCGATCGCCTCGAAAATGACTTCCTTGGCGACACCCTTCTCCGCCGAAACGACGTCGACCACCTGCAATATTTCGCTGTTATCCATATCGCCTGCCGTGTTCGCCTATTTGAACTGCGGCACCAGCCGTGCCGATTCAATCTCTTGCATCCCGACGCGCAGTTCCTGCCCATCCACGCGGAGCAGTATCTGATCGTCCTCGACGGCGCAGATAGCACCGCGAAACCGGCGCCGCCGCCCGTCCCGCGGGCGTTTCAGTGAGAGCCGGACTTCCTCACCGACAAAGCGCGCGAAATGATCCGGCGTCACGAGCGGCCGATCCAGGCCCGGCGACGACACCTCGAGGGTATAGGCGCCCGGCAGCGGATTCTCTACGTCCAGCACACCGCTGACCTGGTGGCTGATGGTCTCGCAGTCGTCCACGGTTATGCCCTGCGGACTGTCCACGTACAGCCGCAGCGTCGCCGCACCTCCTGTTATGTACTCCGCTACGATCAACTCGTATCCCAGCGCTTCGATCTCCGGGCGCAACAGCGCTTCAATCCGAATCGCTAATGTCCGCGCCATAATTAACTTTTCAAGAACAAAAAAAGGGGCCGAAGCCCCGTTCCTGGAGCTGCAGCCGCCGGCTGCAGGGGGGCACATTATATATCCCGGGCGTGGAAAAAGCACCGCCACGCTTCGGCGGCATGCTGCCTCCCGCGAAACCGCCGACGGTATGCGGCAGCATCTGCACCCGTGCGGCGGCTCGGAGCGCTATCTCGCGGCCAGTGGCAGCGCCGTTTTATAGAGAACCTGTTTCAGCGCGAAACTCGAGCGAATTTTCTCCACCTCCGGCATCGGCGACAACTCTTCGATGATGAACCGCTCCAGGGCGCCGATGTCCGGCACCGCGACCCGGATCAGATAATCCTCGTCGCCGGTCATCAGGTAACACTCCATCACCTCCGGGCGGGCACAGATCCGCGACTCGAAGGCTTGCAGGGAAGGGCGGTTCTGTTCCTTGAGCCGGATGAACACGAACACATTCAGCGGCAACCCGAGCGATTCCGGGTTCAACAACGCCACGTACTGGCGGATGAGCCCCGCCGTTTCCAGCGCCCGCACCCGGGCAAGGCAGGCGGACGGCGACAGATGGACCCGCCGCGCCAGCTCGACATTGGTCCGGCTGGCGTCGGCCTGCAGCTCCGCAAGAATTCGAAGATCCGTGCCGTCCAGTTTCATCATGTCGAAATATACTGCTTTCAGCGAATTTCATGCGGCCTATAGCCGAAAACCACCCCGTTTACGTCACATATTCTGTGAATATCCGTCTACTATCTCCCCGACCACAACGAGGAGAAAGATGGCGATGGACGCTACGACAGACCCGGCGCCGCGCCGCCAGGACGACCCCGACATCGTCGCGGAAAACCAGGAGTGGCGTGACGCGCTGACCTCTCTGCTCGCCTGTGAGGGCCGCGCACGGGCGCACGAGATTCTGAACCTGCTGAGCGCCATGGCGCGCGACCCGATCATCGCCTGGCGACCCGAACGAACCACACCCTACGTCAACACCATACCGGCCGAAGCACAGCCACCGTTTCCTGGGGACCTGGAACTGGAGCAACGGCTCACCTCGCTGATGCGCTGGAACGCCCTGGCGATGGTCGCCCGCGCCAACCAGGCGCACGGCGAGTTGGGCGGCCACATCGCCAGCTACGCCAGCGCGGCCGACCTGTTCGAGGTCGGCTTCAACCATTTCTTTCGCGCCCCGACCGGGCAGTCCGGCGGCGACGTCGTCTACTACCAGGCCCACTCGGCGCCCGGCATCTACGCCCGCGCCTTCCTGGAGGGACGCCTCGACGAGCAGGACCTGCATCACTACCGGCAGGAGATCACAGCCCGGCGCGCCGGTGCGCGCGGCCTGTCGAGTTATCCCCACCCCTGGCTGATGCCGGATTTCTGGCAATTTCCCACCGGCTCCATGGGTATCGGCCCGATCAGCTCCATCTACCAGGCCCGTTTCCTGCGCTATCTGCACCATCGCGACCTGCTCGACACCCGCGGGCGGCGGGTGTGGGGTGTGTTCGGTGATGGCGAGATGGACGAACCGGAAAGCATGAGCGCCCTCACCCTAGCGGCGCGTGAAGGTCTCGACAATCTGGTCTGGGTCATCAACTGCAACCTGCAGCGGCTCGACGGGCCGGTACGGGGCAACGGGCGCATCATCGACGAACTGGAGGCGCTGTTCACCGGGGCCGGCTGGAACGTGATCAAGCTGGTCTGGGGTTCCGACTGGGACGGCCTGTTCGCTAGGGACCAACAGGGCGCACTCGTCGACGCGTTCAGCCGGATCGTCGACGGACAACTCCAGACCTTCGCCGCCAAGAGCGGACGCTACAACCGCGAGCAGTTCTTCGGCCAGAACGCCGCGCTAACCCGGCTCGCCCAGGGGTTGAGCGATGACCAGATCGACCGCCTCACGCGGGGCGGTCACGACCTGGTGAAGATCCATGCCGCCTACGACGCGGCCACCCGCTGCGCGGGGAAACCCAGCGTGGTACTGGCGCAGACCAAAAAGGGCTACGGCATGGGAGACGCCGGCCAGGGACGCATGGCCACCCATCAGCTCAAGAAACCGGACCGCGACACCATCATCGCCTTTCGCAACCGCTTCAACCTGCCGCTGACGGACGCACAGGCGGAACAACTCACCTTCCTGCGGCCCGACGCAACCACCGAGGAGATGCGTTACCTGCACGCACGCCGCGCTGCACTGGGCGGCTATCTGCCAACCCGGACTGCCCGACCCGAGGCACTGCGCGTGCCGGAAGTGCAGGAATTCGCCCGATTCGCGGTACAGGCCGACGGCCGCGAGATGTCCACGACCCTCGCCTTCGTGCGGATGCTCTCCGCCCTGCTCAAGCAGAAGCCGCTCGGGCGACGCATCGTGCCCATCGTCGCGGATGAAGCGCGCACCTTCGGCATGGCCAACCTGTTCAAGCAGGTGGGCATCTACTCCAGCCAGGGACAGCGCTACGAGCCGGAAGACATCGGCTCCATCCTGAGCTACCGGGAGGCACGGGACGGCCAGATCCTCGAAGAGGGGATCAGCGAAGCGGGCGCCATCAGCTCCTGGACCGCGGCGGCCACCAGCTATTCAGTACACGGCTTCGCCATGCTGCCCTTCTACATCTTCTACTCCATGTTCGGCTTTCAGCGGGTGGGCGATCTCATCTGGGCTGCGGCGGACCAGCGTGCCCGGGGCTTTCTGCTCGGCGCCACCGCCGGGCGCACCACCCTGGGGGGCGAAGGGCTCCAGCACCAGGACGGCCACAGCCATCTCGCCGCCGCGGCCATCCCCAACTGCCGCGCCTACGACCCCGCCTTCGCCGGGGAACTGGCGGTGATCCTGGACGCCGGCATGCGCGGCATGCTCGAACGCGACGAGGATGTCTTCTATTACGTCACGCTGATGAACGAGAGTTATCCGCAGCCGACCCTGCCGACCGGTAACGAGGAGGCCATTGTCCGCGGCATGTACCGCCACTCCCACCACCATAGCGGCAAACCCGCAGGCAAAGTGCGGCTGCTCGGGTCGGGCGCCATTCTTGCGGAGGTGATTGGCGCCGCCGAAATGCTGGCGGCGGACTGGCGGGTGGAAGCGGAAGTCTGGAGCGTGACCAGTTTCACCGAACTGGCAAAGGAAGCACGGGAGGCCGAGCGCTGGAACCGCCTGCACCCCACCGCCGCGCCGCGCACCAGCCACCTGCAACAGTGCCTCGCCGGCGGCGACCCCGTCATCGCCGCCACCGACTATGTGCGGGCGGTGCCGCAGCTCGTCGGCAGCTACCTCGACGCCCCCTACACCGCCCTGGGCACCGACGGTTTCGGCCGCAGCGACACCCGAGTCGCACTGCGCAACTTCTTCGAAGTCGACCGCAAGCAGATCGTGCTGGCGGCGCTCGCATCCCTGGCGCGCCGGGGGACTATCGAACCCGACCTGTGCGCGCAGGCGATCCGCCAGTTCGACATCGACACCGAAGCGCCGCCGCCCTGGCGGTAGCGCAAGACCGGATTGCGCATCGCCAGAGCCGGCAAATCAGGCTAACCCCTTCCGGTCCAGATCCCTGTCCCCACCAGGACGCGCGACTTTATTTAAGGAAACACAAAAGCAGGTGAAGCGTGATCGCGCACGGATGACGAAGGGTCGCTGCCAGAGAATTCGATCTATTTATAGCCCACAAAGCGATTTCGTGTTCTATAAAAGCAACGCTTCATAGTTTGACGATGCAGTAATGATTCACTAATGTGGCTCATACAACGCCCATGAAATCACTTCATGGGTTATAAACGAATCATCCAGTCGCCATGCCCCGATCCGTTCCCCGCACCTACTCCAGCTATTGTCGCGACGCCACGGCACTGCTGGGCGGACTCATCCGCACAGCACGAATAGAACGCAGACTGACCGCACAGGAAGTGGCCGACCGCGCCGGCATATCCAGAGGCCTGCTGCAGCGAATCGAGAAAGGCGACCTCAAATGCGAGATCGGCGCCGTGTTCGAGGTGGCCACCATCGTCGGCGTCACCCTGTTCGACGCCGACCGAGCCGCCCTGCCCGGGCACCTGCAACAAACCCGCGACCGCCTGGCGCTGCTGCCAAAATCCGTCCGCAGCAAGGCAGGCAAAGTGCAAGATGACTTCTGACACCGACCGGGAAGCCTTTGTCTGGGTCTGGCTGCCCGGCGAAACCGAGCCGGTAGTCGCGGGGCGGCTGGCGGCCGAAGGCGATGCAGTCCTGTTCAACTACGGCAGGAGTTACCTGGAACGCGCCCACGATCAGCCCGCCGCCATTCCCCTCTACGAACCGGAGCTGCCGCTGCGCGCCGGCATCCTGCCGTTGCTGCCGGGCCTGACCATGCCCGGCTGTATTCGCGACGCCGCCCCGGACGCCTGGGGACGGCGGGTGATCATCAACAGGCAGCTCGGGATCAAAGGCGCCAGTGCCGATACCGCCGCGCTCGACGAACTCACCTGTCTGCTCGAATCCGGGTCCGACAGGATCGGCGCGCTCGATTTTCAGCGCTCCCCCACCGAATACGTGCCGCGCACGACAAACAGCGCGACCATGACCGAGCTGCTCGCCTCCGTCGAACGGGTCGAGCGGGGCATCCCGCTCACGCCGGAACTGGACCAGGCGCTGTTCCACGGCACTTCCATCGGCGGCGCGCGTCCGAAAGCGCTGATTGAGGAGCAGGGGAAAAAATACGTCGCCAAGTTCCCGTCGAGCGACGACCTCTACAGCATCGTCAAGGCGGAGTTCATCGCCATGCGGCTGGCGCATCTCGCCGGACTGAATGCCGCGCCGGTGAAGCTGGTCAAAGCCGCCGGCAAGGATGTGCTGCTCATCGAGCGCTTCGACCGCGCGCCCCAGGGCGAGGACTGGTCACGCAACGCCGTAGTCTCGGCCCTGACCCTGCTCGGCCTCGACGAAATGATGGCGCGCTACGCCAGCTACGAAACCCTGGCCGAGATCATTCGCCACCGCTTCACCGCACCCAGGGAGACCCTGCGGGAGCTGTTCGCCCGCCTCACCTTCAACATTCTGTGCGGCAACACCGACGACCACGCCCGTAACCACGCCGCCTTCTGGGACGGCAAAGCCCTGACCCTGACACCGGCCTACGACATCTGCCCCCAGGCCCGCGCCGGCAACGAGGCGTCCCAGGCGATGCTGATAGCGGGCAACAACAACCTCAGCCGACTCAAGACCTGCATCGACACCGCGCCCAACTTCCTGCTCCCGGCAGACGATGCCCGCGCAATATTCCGGCACCTGACCGACACCATCGAACAGCACTGGGACGCAGTTTGCGAAGAGGCCGAACTGAGCGCCGTCGACAAACAACTGCTCTGGCATCGGCAGTTTCTGAATCCCTACTCGACCGAGCAGTAACCGCGATCGGCTCGGGTGCCCCAAACCCATATGCGCAGGTATGAAGTGCTTTTGTCATAGAAGGCGTTAGTCCGGTAGAAGGATTTGAATTTGCAACCTTCGGGTTATGCGCGGGTTGCTTGCAACCCGCTCCTGCCCTCGTCGTCACGTATTCAGTTAGCTCGTATTTTTGAGACGCCCAAATCAGCTTTAGAGCTGATGGCCACAACCGGGCTGCGTTTTCCTCACTAAGCGCAACCAGACTGCCTATGCGCAATATTAGCTGCGCATAGAATTGATACTTGCGCATATAGTCGTTATGCGCAAGAACGAGCCACGGCAACGCTGATATCGAAGAAGGAACTCCAGGCAATCGAGGACGCGCTCGAAGAGGACGTAGCTCGTCACACGCTCCAGTACCGCCTGAAACGCCTCGTTGATGAGAGCCGCCTTGTCAAAGAAG